>JAISUO010000085.1 GCA_031272035.1 Synergistaceae bacterium | reverse complement strand
GGGGCATAGATCGTGTTGTTGTGTAAAAGAGGTTCGTCCGCAATCTGGGGCGTGAGCGCGAGGACCTTTTCGAAAATCGGAGTGCCGGGGACGGGAGAGAACTCGGCCAGCTTCACCCGTCCTCCGAGCTTTCTGACAAATTCTATGGAGGCGCGGACGTCTTCGGTCTTTTGTCCGGGAAGCCCCGCCAAAACGTAAGTTTCGATGCGATCGGGCGTATAACCGGCCTTTCGCAGTGATTCGACGGCCTCCATGTACTGGGAAGGCCGCGTTTTGTTCGAACTGAGCCCGACGGTGAAAGAATCCGTGCCCTCCAGACTCAGGCGAATCGTCTGAAAGCCTGTATCGAAAAGTATCCGACAACATTCGTCATTCAGCTGCGCAACGTGCAGCCCGTTGGGCGTGTGCAGATTCAAATCGGGAAAGTTTTCACGAATATATTCGCAAATCGGATAAAAATGTCGCTCCTTTCCCACCAGCAGGGCGTCGTCGTAAAAAGCCATGTTCGAGAGCGGGTAAAGGGACATCTGAGCGCGCAGATCCGCAAAAACGTCCTCCGGCGGACGCTGAACGAAATCGGGATACAGCCTGTGGGAGGCGCAGTATTCGCATTGCAGGGGACATCCCCGTGAAGTGAGCAGCACGCCATATCCAGGGCGGCTGTACAGGTCCAGCGCCGGCGTCGTCACGACGTGAAGGAAATCGTCCGGAAATTCCGTCTGGACAAAGTTCGCGCCGCTGCGAAGCGCGTGTTCCGAACAGAGACGCGCGTAGATTCCTCCCAACAGCACCGGAACCCTTGGAAAAATCTCGTGAAGGGTCTCCACTGCCTCAAACACTCCCGGATACCAGTAGGTCATGCCAGATGTCACGAGGATCACGTCCGGCGGGGGGCAGGAGGAGAGCCTTTGACGAAAGGCCGCCGCCTCAAGGCCGAACCGGTAATAGCGGCGGGGAATATTTTTCAGCGGAGCGGGTTTTTCCACAGCGACGCGGGAAACCTTCCAGCGCCCAAAAGAAAGGGGTGTCGTGCGTCCTTCGTCCAGGCAGTCCACAAGATGAACCTCGTTGCCCCGTTCCCGAAGAAACTGCAGCAAAAAGAGAAGCCCCAGAGGTTTTGCCCAAAGGTCAAACCAGGAAAAGTCATATACGGGCGGATTGACGCCGAGAATCCGCCTGCCCTTCAGAGCGGACAGCTCTCGTGAAAAATCCCCGCCGACGGTCTCCATCGTTCTTCAGCCCTACTGCCGCCGGATCATTGCCAGAGTCCCCGGCGTTCCGTTCGCGCTTCCTGCTGAAATTTTACGAAAAGATCGGCGTATTTCGAGTTGGGCTGGATCGTCATGACCTTTCCGTACCCGCCCAGAACCAGCTGAGCGTTGAACATGTCCCGCCGGATCGCCTCTTCGCCCTTCCCCGGTTTTGCCAGCCACAGGTAAGCCAGGTGGCGATTGTATTTATCGAGAGGGGCCACATCGTATTCCAGCCATACGCTTTTGTTTTGCAGATTTTTTTTCGTGAAGGCGCTGGCTTCTTTGCCATAGTACTGCACGGGTTTGCGCGGATGCACCGTTTCCGGAGTGTCGACGCCGATCAGGCGCACCCGACGCTTTTCTCCCGCCACGGCGACCACCACCGTGTCCCCGTCCACAACCTGGACGACCGTTCCCTGAAGCACGTCTCCGCGGGGTTCGTAAAAAGAATAGAAAAGCCCCAGTACAATGGCCCCGATCAGAGAAAGCAATTTCTTCTTCCGGGCGAGGCCGCGAAAATTTCCGTTCCGTATTCGTCTCATCACTGCAAGCATCTCCTGGTAACCGCGGTTCCCGTGGGAACGCGACGGTCATTTTCAGTTTGCTTCCATTATAGCGGCTGAATATAACGGATGAATCGACGCAACGAAATTCCCTGAAAATTTTTCAGAGAAAATGGTCAGGAAAAACGGATTAATAGCAATTTACGTTTTTTAAATTACGGCGCCCAGCCCATCAGACGCAGAGAAAGCGCCGCCGCTTTTTGCCGGAGCAGAGGAACGGCTCTGACCATGAACGCGCTGTCCATTCTTTCGGTCACGCCTCCCACGCTGAGGACTCCGATAAACTTTCCGGAAGGCTCCAGAATCGGCACGGAAACTGCCGACGATCCCACATCGTGATCTGCCCGGGTGTGGCAGTATCCCTGCTTCAGCGTTGTTTCAATCGTTTTTTCCAGATCCTGCCTGGTGACGATCGTATAGGGCGTAACGGGAACATACGGGGCCCCGGCGAGTATTTTTTCCTTCAGTTCAGCGGGTCCCCAGCTCATGATCACCTTCCAGATGGAGCCGTAGGGATAACGCAGTTCCGCTCCTTCGTTCATGATGAACCGGATAGGATGGGGACTCTCCACGGAGCAGAGACAGACGCGTCTTTCATCGATCAGGACGTAGAAACCGGCAGTTTCCTTCAATTCCGCCACGATTTCGGCGAGAACGGAGCGAATTTCGCTGATAACAGGCGTCTGGCGTTCATAAATCCTGCCCAGGGTCATCAGTCTCGACCCCAGAGAGTACACTTCCTTCTCTTCATCATACTTTAAATAGTTCATACTCTCCAGCGTGCCGCAGAGTCTCATAACCCGCGATTTATGCAGCACGAGAGCCCTGACAAGCTCGGCCAGAGAAGCCGGATGATCCACAGAGCCCAGATACTCCAAAATTCTGAGGCTGTTTAACAGAGAGACGTTTGTGCGTTCGGATTCCTTACTTTTCAAGCCGTTCAACAGTCCTTTCTCTTGTCTCTTTCCCTTTTTCGTCTGCCCTGTCCTTTTCTCAGCATTCAGTATTATAGCAATTAACAATCTCACCCTGATCCAGGCTGAACATTTGTCTGCATCCTGCCTTCGCCCTGATTCTCTCCGCAATTCACGGCAATGTCGCACACTTACAGATTTATATCTTTTACTTGACAAAGAAAAGTTGCCTTGTAAAATACACGTTATTATTAGAATGTCGGTCTAAATTTTTTATATTTTAGGGGGAGCCCCATTTTGGAACAGGAATGGGATTCAGGATTGTCTTTAAAAATTAAATCTCCCGATTTTATCCAATGGCTTGAGGAAACCTATAAAGACATTCACAGGCACCCGGAACTGGGAATGCAGGAATTTCGCACCACAGCTCTTGTAAAGTCGGTCATGTCCGAGCTGGGAGTCCGGCAAGCGGAAATACCCGGGATGGAAACGGGAGCGGTGGGGCTCGTTGAGGGGCGTATGCCCGGCCCCGTGCTGGCTCTTCGGGCCGATATGGACGCGCTGCCCATTCAGGAAGAGGCGGACGTGCCCTATCGGTCGGAGATTCCCAATGTGATGCACGCCTGCGGCCACGACCTCAACACGACGGTTCTGCTGGGCGTGATGAAATACCTGATGGAAAATCGCTTTGTGGAGCGCATGAAAGGGACTCTCAAGTTCATCTTTCAGCCGGCGGAGGAAACCCTGGGCGGGGCGAAAAGAATGGTCGAGGCCGGAGTGTTGAAAAATCCCGATGTGGACATGATCCTGATGTCTCACGGAGATCCTGAGCTCCGCGTGGGAGAAATGGCGTTGTTCAGAGGGTACAGCCACGCCAGTTCGGACAGTTTTTTCATAGAGCTTCGAGGCAAGGGCGGACACGGATCCCGGCCTTTTCAGACTCAGGATTTGCTCGTGGCCGGAGCAGAGCTCATCAACATTCTGCAGACCATCGTTTCCAGGGATTTGGACGCCCGGGATGCGGCAGTCCTTTCGGTGTGCACGTTCAACGCCGGCACGGCGCCCAATATTCTGCCGGGATCAGCCCTTCTGTCCGGCACAGTTCGTACGATGGCAGGCGAGGTGCAGGACAAAATACGCCGGCGTATGCAGGAAGTCTGCGATGGCATCGCCTCTTTGTTTCACCTGACGGCCAAACTGGATTACAAAGTGGGGGTTCCCTCCTGCGCCGTAGACGATAAAGCGGAGGAAGTTCTGAAAAAAGCGGGAGAACGCATCCTCCCGCAGAAGAACATCAGGCTCTCCAAATCGCGGATGGGAGGCGAGGACTTCGCTTATTTTTCTCAGCGCGTCCCGGCCGGCGTAATGCGCCTGGGCGTGGGAGCACCCGACGGGACGAAATGGGGATCGACCCATTCTCCGACGTTCAGGGTCGATTTACGCGGTCTTCCGGTGGGGGTATCCATCCTCGCCCAGGCCGCCGAAAATGTTCTGGCTCCGGAACCGGAGCCGGACGCGACGAAAGTGGTGTAAAAATGTCAACGGAAGCGTACTCCTATCTGAAAGATCCGAAAGTTCTGCCGGTGGAGCTGGCGCCCGACACCGGAGGCCCCTGGGACCATGTTCTGGAGCTTCCCCCGGAGCAGGAGGAACGGGCGGCTCGTCTCCACAAAAACGACATCGTATTCGATCTCCATAACCATGTTCACCGGCTGGCGAAAAACATGCTGCGCGATTTCGAGACCTATGCCCGAAGCGGCCGCGTGGCCAACGGATATGACGGAATCGCCAAATCCGGACTGACCGCCTGTTTCAACGGTTACGGAGGCAGCGCGGGGCGGCGTTCCAGCCCTGTGGCATGGCAGTTCGACGACATCGTCTGGGATATTGGAACCCGTCAGGCGGACATTTACCACCACTCCGACGTGGCAATAGTCGGCGTTTGCGTGGCCGATATTTACAGGGCAAAAGAGACGGGCCGCTGCGCCATTTTCGCCAACGTGGAAAACGCGGGGATTACGGGCAATGAAATCGACCGCCTGGACCTGTTGTACGGCATCGGGGTCCGATGCCTCGGCCTTTCTTACAACCAGCGCAACACCATCGCCGACGGAAGCAGCGAAAAGGAGGATGGAGGGCTCAGCCGCTTCGGTGAAAAGGTCGTGACGCGTCTGAACCGACTGGGCGTGCTGATGGACTTTGCCCACAGCTCGGACAGAGCCATTCTCGACTGTCTGGAGCTTTCCGACGCGCCATGCTGCATCAGCCACTCTCTGCCGGCGGCCCTCAGCAGCCACCCCAAAGCCAAGTCCGACGATCTGCTGAAAAAAATCGCAGAGGCCGGATGGGTGATTGGAATTCAGTCTGTCCCGAATATTACCTCTTCCAAACCCTATCAGTCTATTTTCGACGTGGCCGATCAAATCGACCATTGCGTACAGGTCATGGGAATCAATCACGTGGCAGTGGGAACCGACGCCATGTTCGGCAATCACGCCGACCTGCATCGCTGCATCTCGAAAATGATGGCGCATCCCGAAAAGGAGCTGGTGGGAGAATACGTGGATTACCTGGAAAATCCCGGAGAAATCCCCAACGTTTCCCGGGTGCTGGTGTCCCGGGGATATTCGGATGAAGATATCGGCAAAATCCTGGGTATGAACGTGGTGCGGCTGCTTGAAAAGACCATAGGATAAAAAGACAGGATAAAAGGAGGTGTTTTAATGTCCAAAAATGCGCGAGATGGTCTCTGGAGCGTGATCTGTCTTGCTTTGAGCCTGTGGATTTATTATTACAGCGATACGTTCCGCAGTTCCGCCCGGGTCCCGCTGCTGGCCGACGCCACTTTGTACACCCGGCTTTGGGCCGTCGTTCTTTTTCTTCTTTCGCTGGGGCTTCTGATCCGGTCCATCCGTGCCCAAACAAAGGGAACAGGTCCGGCGCTCTGTACTTTGGGAACTTTTTGCACAATAGTCCTTCTTTTGATGTATGTGCTGCTTCTGAAAAGTGTGGGATTCTTTTTATGTACTCTGGTGTTCCTGACCGTTCTGGTCACGTATTACCATTACCTGTCTCTGGACTCCGGTACGAGTCCCCGCCCCAAACTCGCGGCACTGACGGCCAGGTACTTCGTCCTGGCGCTGGTTGTGACATTTGTTCTGGATTTCGCTTTCTCCAAATTATTGAGCGTTTATCTGCCGACGTTCTCTCTATTTGGATAGTCTGAATCAAACAGTGAGGTGTATTGAGATGAAATTTTGTAAAGTCGTTTTTGCATTGTCTCTTTGTTTTGCGCTGGGGCTCAGCGTTCTCTCCGCCGAGGCCGCGGACTACGACAAATTCCCCCAGCAGCCGATAAAGGTTATCGTGCCCTTCGGGGCGGGGGGAAGCGGAGACCTGACGATCCGCACACTGCTGAAATTCGTGGATTTCGGTCAGCCTGCCGTCATCATAAACATCCCCGGCGCCGGAGCCACGATCGGAACCATGGAAGCCTATAACAGCGCTCCCGACGGCTATACGCTTTTGGCCAACACCCCCGCCGGCATGATCGTGGGCGGCCTCAACGGACAGCTTTCTCCTGAAGTTTATCAAAAGATGATTCCCATTATCGTCATGGGGGTTGACAACCCGGTGTTCTGCGTGGGCAAGGACTCTCCCTTCAAGACCGCGAAGGAATTCTTCGAGTACGCCAAAGCGAACCCCGAAAAACTGCGTCTGGCCTCCGCCGGCATGAGCACCATGTACACATCGGCCCTGATTATTCAGGATATTGCGGGAATCAAAGTGAACTACGTCTCTTTTGACAGTTCCACAAAATCCCGGGCGGCTCTGCTGGGCGGCCATGTGGAAACGCTGCTGGCCACCATATCGGAAAACAAAGCTCTTATCGAAGCCGGAGACCTGATTCCCCTGTTTGTTCTTTCGAAAGAACGTTCTCCCTTCCTTCCCGACGTCCCCACCATGATCGAGCTGGGCTACAACGCCACAGGCTGCCTTGGAACCCGTGGCGTGTGGGCGCCCGCCGGCACTCCGGACCCCATCGTCAAAAAACTGGAAGCGGCTTTTCTCAAAGGGCTGAAAAATCCTGAATTCAAGAAAATCTATCTGGAGAATATGGGCATCGAGCCGGTGGAATGGGACAGCGCCACCACCCGCGCCTGGGTGGACGAAAACGCAATCTATTATAAAGAGCTTTTGGAAAAATATGGCGACGGCAAATGACGTTTTTCGGCTGAAAAGGGGTCTGCCATGGATATCCTGTCAACTCTGAGCACAGGTATAACGGCTTTCTTTTCTGACCCTTCCATATTTTGTCTCCTGGTGGGGGGAGTGATTCTGGGGCTGATTTTCGGCGTCATCCCCGGGTTGACGGCGGCTCTGGGCGTTTCGCTGATCCTTCCCCTCACCTACGTCATGTCCCCGATACAGGGCCTTGCCACCCTGATCGGCATCTATGTGGGAGGCATTTCCGGCGGTCTCTATGGAGCCGTACTGCTCAACATCCCGGGGACCTCGGCGTCCATCGTAACCTGTTTCGACGGTTTTCCCATGGCGAAAAAAGGCCATGCCGCCGAAGCTCTCTCGATGGGGATTTTTGCCTCCTTCATCGGAGGGACCTTCAGCATGTTCGTCCTCATCACCGTGGCGCCGCTTCTGGCCCGGGTGGCCGTCATCTTCGGCCCCTGGGAGTATACAGCCCTCGGAATCATGGGACTGAGCGTGATCGTAAGCCTGGCCGGACACGATATTCTGAAGGGCCTCATCGCCTCGACTCTGGGTATTTTCATCTCCGTCGTGGGAATGGACCCCATTCTGGGAATCAACCGGTTCACCTTCGGCCTGTGGCAGTTCAACAGCGGGTTCCCAACGCTGGCGACCCTGATGGGCTTTTTTGCCCTGGGAGAAATGTTGACCCAGGTTCGGAGCATGGCCAACAAAAAGGCGGAGTTCATCCGGATGCAGGAGCGCGTTCCCCTGCTGCCCTCCTGGGAAAATCTCAAAAAATCCCACGGGGCAATGTGGATTGGCTCCATCGTGGGCACGGCCATCGGTATTTTGCCGGGCGTGGGGCAGTCAACCGCGGCCATGATCGCCTATTCTCAAACTCAATCCCTGTCGAAAAAACCCGAAGAGTTCGGAACGGGGCGCATCGAGGGAATAGCGGCCTCCGAGTCGGCCAACAACGCGGTCAACGGAGGCGCCATGATCCCCATGATGACTCTGGGCATTCCGGGGGATCTGGTGACGTCCATTTTAATGGGAGGCCTGGTCATCCACGGCCTTCAGCCGGGTCCGCTGATGTTCAAGCTAAACGTGGACGTGGTGGGATCCATGTTTATAGCCTACGCCCTGTCCAACGTGGTGATGTTCGTCATCGCGCTGGCGTCGGTCCGGCTTTTCGTCCAACTGCTCAAAGTTCCGGCGAAAATTCTCTATCCCGTCATTCTGATTATGTGCATACTGGGAACCTACAGCGTCAACAACAGAATTTTCGACATCTGGGTTCTGATGGGTGCCGGAATTTTCGGCTACTTCTTTACCGGCAGCGGTTTTCCGCTTCCACCCCTGATTTTGGGGTACATTCTGGGCCCCATTGTGGAAAGCAATTTCAGAACCGCCATTATCGCGGCCAACGGCTCTTTTTCCGAACTGTGGAGCCGCCCCATAGCACTGGCCATACTGGTCGCCGCACTGCTTTTTATCGCGGCGCCTCTTTACTCGAAGGCAAAAAAGGCAGGGCACGACCATGTCGCGGATCAAAAAATGTGAAGTACAGATCATTAAACGCCCCACAGTGGTGATGACCACATCTTACGGCGTACCGCCCCAGGAAAAGGAACACGTCATTCTGTCGATCGAAGACGAAGAGGGTAACAGGGGGTGGGGTGAATCCACCCCCCTGCCGGAATTTTCCGGAGAGACGGCTCAAAACGTCGCCCTGATTCTGAAGACGGAAATTCTTCCGGGAATTATGGGAATGGACAGCTTCAACATCGCTGCCGCGCATCACCGGATGGACCGCCTGATTTTTGGAAATCACGCGTCAAAAATGGCCGTTGACGGAGCCCTGTACGACCTGAACGCGAAGAATCTCAAAATTCCTCTTTACCGTCTGCTGGGAGGGAAAATGCGGGACGAAGTTCCCATCAATCGCCACATTGGAATCGTCTCCCTGGATGAAGCCGTGAAAAAAGCAGAAAAATATCTGGAGGACGGATACAGAAGCGTCAAAATGAAAATAGGTTCCGACGTGGATGCCGATGCGAAGCGGGTTCAGGCGGTCAGAAAAGTTCTGAGGCCCGACGTCGCCCTGAGAGTGGACGCAAATGGAGGTTACAGTTTCACCGACGCGTTTTCTTTCATCCGTCAGGTGGAAAGCTGCGGCCTGGAGATGTACGAACAACTCCTTCCCTCCTGGGATCTGGACGGCATCGCCGAAATACGACGAAGCACCGGAGTACCCGTCTGCATTGACGAAGGGATCTTCTCCCCTCACGACGCGCTTGTCTCCGCGGAAAAATATGCCGCGGATTTCTTCACCCTCAAACTGGTCAAAACGGGCGGTATTTATAAAGCGCTGCAAATCGCCGGCGTTGCGGAAGCGGCAGGAATCAGATGCGTCGTCGCCAATACCTTTGACACTCAGATCAACTGTTCGGCCTGTCTGCATCTTGCCTGCGCTCTGCCATCGGCCACGGTCCCCCATGACCTCACCTGCTTCGCCACCCAGCCGACGCTTGCCGATACGTGCCACACCCTCGAAAAGGGGCTGCTGCGGGTCGGAGACGAACCAGGCACGGGAGTTCGAAGTCTGGCGGAGTTTTCCCTCTGAAACAAAAAACCCGTACGAAAGCGCCCGATTGAAAGCAATTTGGTATCAGACCGTTTCGGAGCTGTTTTTAAAGGCCCTGAGGAAACGGACGGAAGCGTCGTAAATGTGTTTGCGCACAAGGACCTCGAATCCCGCGGCATCTCTGCTTTTAAAAACGGTGTAGAGCTCCTTGTGCTCCTCATTGGAACGTACGATCTCATCGCGATGATGGAGACTCAGATTCCAGCACCACTGAATCGCCTTGATCGCCCTGTCGTAGTATTGCAATAACGTTTGATTCGGACACTCCTCGACAAAAAGAGAATGAAATTCATAGTTCAGACTGCGATAACGTCCAAACTCCTCGGGACCGGCCCCGGAAATGGCCTGCATCTCCCGAAGAATCGACTCCAGCTGCAGATATGTCCTGTCCGTGGCTGTCCTGCAGGTCAGTCCCCCCGCGAAGCCCTCCACCATTTCCCAGATCTGATAGTATTCCTCCGCCAGCTCCAGCGACAGAGGCGCGACGATTTTCCGATTTTGTTCCGTCCGGACGACAAGACCAATATTCTCCAGCCGCAGCAGGGCTTCCCGCACCGGCGACCGGCTCGTTCCAAACACCCTCGCCAGCTTGTCCTCAGCCAGAAGACTGCGCGGCTTCAGTTTCCCTTCAATGATATGACCTTCAATGATGCTGAAAATCCGATCAACCAGGTGATCGACCGAAAGGGTCTCCTGAGCGTCAAATATCTCGTCCATCATTTTTACTTCTCCTCATCTTGACTGCTTTACTTCTTCTCACGTTTATTCCTTCTCTTTACCGTCGACGGTATATAGTGTACAATGTGTATAACCTAAAAAGCAAACTAAAAAATTCCTTCAAAACCAGGGCATTGTAAACGAAACTGTCAAAAATGCGGCATTGGATTAAATAATGTGCAATCTTATGGGGGGAAAATATGTGATGTGGCAGACGATACCGTTTAGAGCTCCGAAAATCACCTTTGGGATGAACGCCGTTCAGCAGGTGGGCAGCGAGGTCAAGGCGCTGAACGTGAAAAACGTGTTTTTGATCACCGGGCCCAGCGTCAAAAACTCCGGTGCTCTCGAAGCCGTTGAAAAGAGCCTGAAGGAGGCCTCCATCGCCTGGGAGGTCCACGTCCTGGAGCGGACGACCTCCGAACCCACGACGGACATGGCGGAAAATGCGGCGAAGCTCATCCAGGAGAAGGGATCGGACCTCGTTATCGGCCTTGGAGGAGGCAGCGTTCTGGACGTGGCGAAAATGGCCGCGGCGCTCACGGCAAATCCCGGCAAGGTCAGAGAATATTTCGGACCGGGGAAGGTGAAGAACAAGGGCACGAAATCCCTGATGATCCCCACCACCGCCGGAACAGGTTCGGAAGTCACCCAGCACGCCATTTTCCTCGACGTCGAGAACAACGTGAAAAAGGCGGTCGCTTCCCAGAGCATCATGGCGGACGTGGCCGTCGTCGATCCCATGCTCACCGTCACCAGTCCGAGAAAAGTCACCGCCGCTTCGGGGTTCGACGCCTGGCTTCACGCCGCGGAACCGTTTCTCTCGAAGAACGCCAATCCCATAACGGACGCGCTCTCTCTGGAGGCCGTCCGGATCATCACCCGCAATCTTGGACCGGCCTGGGCGGATCCCAACAACCTGGACGCCCGCTATAACATGTCTCTGGGGTGCCTCATGTCGGGATTCTCGCTGGCCAACGCGGGAACGAGCCTGGTGCACGCCATGGCTTACCCCATCGGCGGAGAATTTCATACCCCCCACGGCATATCGCTTTCCGTTCTTCTCCTCTCGTGTTTCAGGGCCATAGCCGCCTCCAAAGGAGAACGCCTGATCCGCCTGGCCGAAGCCATGGGGGAAAACGTGGCGGGGCTACCCGTTCGCGAGGGCGTCGACGTCGCTCTGCGAGCC
>JAISUO010000084.1 GCA_031272035.1 Synergistaceae bacterium | reverse complement strand
TCGTGAGTTGTCGTTTCGCTCATGGCGCGCTCTCCTCTTTTCGGCCCTGTCGTTTCAATTAATTATAACAAAGGTCCGTCACGTTTTTACTCCGCTTTTGTCGCGTCTTCGGCGGGAGAAATGCGGAAAAGTGGCGTATAATCATATATTTGTAAGGAGAATTATTATGAAATTGATTTCAAATGGGTATGAATCGGTGTTTGGGGGCCGAGGGATGAAAAAATCGCTGCTGTTTGCGCTGATGCTGGGGGTGACGCTGCTGAGCGCCCTCAATCTGTTCGTAACCGTTTATTCTTACAACAAGCAGGAAGAGGCGATGAACTCCATGATGCGTTCCTACGTCATGGAACTGGCGGAAGGGTTTATCACTCCCTCCACGTCCTACTCCGTGTACAGCGAAAGGCGGGGCGGCACCTTTGGAGGACGCAGTCTGATGCATTTTCGTATGCTGTCCACGACTCCCGTCACCCGGGACGCGGAACAGGGCGGGGTGTTGATTCTGACGGAGGACAAACGCGTTCTCACCGCCTCCCCCGGCGCGGAAAAGCTGCTTCCTCTCTGGGAAGGAAACCTTGCCGCGAAGGGCCCGGTGGAGGTCCGCAGTTCCGACGGAAACAGCTATTACATGGCTGTCCGGGATCTGGGAGAGGGCCTTTACGCGCTGGCCGCCGTGTCGAAGTCTCACCTGCTGGAGCCCGTGACGGGATTCTGGCGTTTCGGCATGGTGGCAACCTCGGCCATATCAGGGGTGCTTCTGCTGGGAATGTTCTTTCTGTGGAAATATCTGGTGTCCCCCCTGCGGGGTATCGCGGAGGGAATTGCCAACATGAAATGGGGGAAGGAGCTTCCCGTTCTTCCCTCCGGGGCGAGCCTCTTCGAGATCGGGGCGCTGGTGCAGGCGATTCGGGAGCTGGCCCTGGGGGCTATCGCCAGAGAAGACCTGAAGGTTCGCTACATCGGCGACCTGGTGCAGGTTCAGGAGACGGCCCGGAAGCGTTTGGCCCGGGATCTTCATGACGGGCCGCTTCAGGGAGCTGTGGCGGTGGTCAAGCGGATTCAGCTCGCGCAGGAATCTCTGGATCCCGAAAAGGACGCCGCTTCCCGGGAGCAGCTCGCCGTGGCGGAAAGCGTCTCTCAGGAGGTGGCCGGCGAGATTCGCGGCTACTGTGACGAGCTGTCTCCCTCCTGGGTGAAGCTGGGGCTGAAAAGCGCCATGTACGAAAACGCGGACCGCCTGACCTCCGTTTATGGCGTCGAAATCGACCTCGGCATCGACAGGCTGGACGATGCGGCCTGCGAAAATCTTCCGGAAGAACATGTTTTGGCGCTTGTGCGAATTTTGCAGGAGGCGGTGTCGAACTCCGTCCGACATGGAGAGAGCAGGCATATCCGGGTCTCTCTTCAGAAGGAAGAACAGGAGGAAGAACGGGAAATCGGGCAGGAATCGGGGGAAAAAGCAGGAGAGTTTCATTTCGTCATTCAGGACGACGGGAGAGGTTTTGCCCGGGAAGTCCTGCTGGCCGATTCGGACTCGGACTACGAACACCTGCGCACGTCGGGACACAGGGGCCTGGCCAACATGCACGAAAGAGTCCGCCTTCTGCAGGGGTCGATGCGCGTGAAATCCGCTCCCGGAGAGGGATGTCTCATCGACGTTCGCTTTCCCGCCCATGCGCAGACAGGTATCACTTCTCGCCGCGAAGATTCTTGACGTAAGCCGACAGGAGCTCCGTTCTGGACGAGATGTTCATTTTGGCGAAAATGCGGGTGTTGTGGGATTTGACCGTGTTGACGCTCAGATGGAGCAGGCGCGCGATGTCCTCGGCGGAGTGTCCTTTCACGCAAAGGTCGAAAACCTTTTTCTCAGCGGGAGTCAGCAGCTTCACTTTTTCGGCGAACTCTTCCATCACCTTCTCAGAGAGCCTGTTGACCACCTTTTCCGTTCCGCTGACGCTCTTCAGGAACTCGATCAGGTCGTCGATTTCCTGAATGCGGGTTCCGCTTTCCGGTCCCCCGGAACCCTCCATCGTCCCCGCTTCCATGCCCGTGCGTATCGCGTCGAGGCCCTTCAGGAGGGGATCCAGATACCATTTGCTGAAGAAATAGGACGCCGCCACGCCCACGGCCAGCAGCGAGGCCGCGCACAGGGCGATTTTCAGGTTGCGGCTGGACACCGCGGCGTCCACGTCCGCCCTCGGCGTCAGGATGGCGAGGGCGAAATTTTTTCCCGCGAAGGGGGAGTCCGCGGAGTAGATTCGAACCTTCCGGTGCATTCCGGCGAAGGCCTCGTCCCGCCCCAGACGGTATTCCGTGTAGCCGTCTCCGCCGCTGACGAGAGGACCTTTACCGAGTCGGGGTTCGCCGACTTCGTTGTAGCGCCAGGAGATCAGGGCCTGGCTCATGTCGAGAACGCCGGCCTCCGCGGGAGCCAGAACGCAGAACGCGCTTTTGTAGGCTCCCCCCGCCGGCACGTAGGACATCCTGAACAGAATGTCGCTCACCTCGAAGCCGCAGACGCCGAACACCTTCCCCTGAGAGTCCGTCAGGGGCGCGCTGCAGAGCATCGCCCGGTAGCTGGAGCCTTTGATCGCTCCCGCCGGCTGCCAGTAATAGAGGTTTCTGGCCGCCCCGGACCTGTCTGTGGCGGCGCGCTGGGGGAGGTAATAGTAGTTTTCGCCTTCCACGTCGAACTCCATGGTCCACTGGGGGTCCAGAACGAGCCGCCGCCGGTAGGCGATGCGGGTGGAGCCCCGAAGGCACAGAATGGCCGGCGACGCGTCGCTGACGATGTTGGGCTCCCAGTTTTTGATGTAGAACCCCGCCCGGGAATAAAGCACGTCGCGCCCGTGGTTGCCGGCAGTGGAGTTCAGGATCAGGAACACTCCGCTGGCCCTGGCCACGCCGCAGGAGTAGAACAGGGGGTCATACAGGTCGTCGATGACGCTTTCCACAAGATCGGGACGGGTCGAAAGGTCCTCCGGAGCGGCTCCGGCCTTGGCCAGGTGGTCTTCGATGCTGCGGGAAAGCTGACGGGACAACTGCAGAGCGTGGGCCGAAATTTCTCCAAACTGCCGTTCGAGGGCGTGGGAAAGCTGATAAATTTCCGCGTCGAGAGCGCGTCGGTTCGCGGCGGTTTCCACGGAAAAATAGCCCGAAAGGAGAAGCACGCAGGTCACCGCCGCCGTCATCGTCATGACGAGCAGCAGGAAAAAGATGAAAAGCCGGGACCAGAGCGAGGCCCGAAACCCTTTATCTGGAAATGAAACGTTCATAATCTCCCGCCGTCGCCTTTGCGAAGGACGCGTCGTCCATCTCTTCAGAGCCCATCCCTTCGGAAGCGCTGTGGAAGCGCTCACGGGCCGTCGCGGCCGCCCGCCTCAGCCTCGTTTCGAAGGCGATCTCCATCTCGCCGAAGTTGTCCAGCAGTTTCGGCACGTGAAAGTCGTATTCCCTGTCCATGCGCGCCGTGAGGGCGAGAAATTTCCCGTGCAGCGAATCGGAGGCCGAGGGTTCAGAGGATTCAATGGAGGACATGATGGTTTGCATGGCCTCCCGGGTGACCGGCAGGTATCCGGTGGATCCGAGGTAGCGCAGGTTTTCTTCCGGCGCCGTGAGCCACCGGAGAAACAGAATGGCGGCCCGCTCCCGAAGCGGTGTGGATTTGAAAAGGCAGAACCCTCCGGCGCGCTGGATGGCCACGGGACGGCCCCCTCTATACACCGGGTAGGGGAGAATATCAAAGGACACGGGCTCTTTCGTGTTGTCCGGGTAGTTCATCAGGGTCGGCAAAAAAGTGATGGAGGCGGTCGTTCCCGTCCAGCAGACCACGAAACCCGCCTTGGCCAGGTCGGAGCCAAACCCGTCGTAGGTCGCCTCCCAGCCTCGGGCCATGGGGATGTAGGCGGCGTCCCATATTTTGCGGAAAACCGGCGAGGACAGGTTCATCGCAGGCCCGGAAAAAAATTCTTCCCCCAGCTGGGCAAAGCCGACCTGAGCGAAGTTGAAGGGGTTGTCGATGGAGAAAAATTCCAGACCGTCGCCGGGCGCGGGAGTTCTGGCGTTCGTCCATTCATAGTATTTTCGGGACGCCTCCACCAGCCCCTCCACAGTGGCCAGGTCTTCGAGACGCGTTCCGGTGGCGGCGGCAAATCGGTCGAAAAGGGTCCGGTTCACGAACAGGGCCTCGGTGGATTTCCCGATGGGGAAGACGTAGAGCCCTCCGTCCACCAGACGGCCTTCCTCAATGAAGCGGGGGATGAAGCGCGCCAGGTCCTCCCCGGAAAAATAATCGTCGAAGTTGACGAGCATGTTTTTCCGCACGAGAAGCACGGCGGATTTCGGGTAGGCGATGACGATGTCCGGCGGCTCCGGAGCGGCGGGGTCCCCTCTGGAGATCATTTCGAGTTTTTCGTGAAAGATCTCGTACTTCCCCACGGAGGTCACGTTGATGGTCACTCCCGTCTTCTGACCCACCGTGCGGTTGAAGCGCTCCACCGCTTCCGTCATGGCGTGGTGGGTCTGACCGCTGGGGTTGTGCCAGATGGTGAGCGCCACGGGGTTGTGAGGTCCCAGGGACTCCCCGCGCCGGGCAAGGTAAAAATATACCCCCGCCCCCAGAACGACGGCGATCCCCACGATTACAGCCACGAATTTGCCGGACGTGAATTTGGGCATGAATCTGTTCTCCCCGTGATACGCGTTTATTTCCAGTTCACAAGCGTAAGACCTTTCACCCTTTCAAAATGTCTGATGTTATTGGTGACGAGGGTATAGCCGCCCACCAGACAAAAAACGGCGATAAACAAATCGGCGTCGTCCATTACGAGGCCCGTTTTTCGATTTGTCGCAAATAACCGCGCAGCTTCATCCCAAATCGCGATATTCATTTCCCCTATGCCAAATTCCTGGCACATGCGATTGAAAGCGGCGATTTTCGCAACGGCGTTACAGGCAAAAAGCCCGCGTTTGATTTCATAATACGTTATCGGAGGTATTATAAAATCATTTCCCTTCGCTATTTCTTCAAAGTAATGATTAAAAACGGTCTCATCGTCTTTTAAAAGATATGAAACGATATTCGTGTCCAAAGCGAAAATTGTCATAAATCAACTTCACGCGTAATATTGACGCGCCTTTCTGCTATTTCGTCAAATTCAGGGCCCAGTGGCTCGTCCACGGAAGCTCGAATCTCCCTGCGAAATTCAGCGAGCGCGTTCAAACGTCGCAATATTTTCTGATCATCGCTCCCTTCGTCCAGGACCGTTATAATGATTTTCCGTCCTTCCGGAATAACCGGATTACCCACGGGTACAATTCTTCCCTTTTCACAGTAAGCCTGATACGTATGCATGACGATCCTCCCTCTTGTCCCTATTATCCCATAAAAAAGAGAACGCGAAAAAGGAAAACGCGAAGGGGAATGTCGATTTTTCGAGTTTTGAAAGAGGTTTGAGCTTCACTTCATACTAAAGTATGAGGCCGGTTTCATACTAAAATATGATTCATTTCATACCTGAAAAGGATGTCCCCTGCGTCATGTTACTCTAATATAAGCGCAATTTAGACTCTCATGAAAACAATAACAGGAATGACAAGGAGGCTTTTGAATGGCTAATTGTGCGAAGTGCGGGGCGGCGCTGCCCCCTGGAGCGAAGATATGCGATTATTGCGGTTCTGTTGTGGAGGTTCCCCGTTCCCCGTTTTCCGGCCCCGGCGGAGAGTTTCAGAGAGGGTTCGACTCCTCCGCGGGGGGAGTCCGGTTCAAAAGGACGTCCGTCGGCATGATGGTGATCTGCTGCCTGTGCACGCTGGGGCTGTACTACAGCATCTGGTACGTGCTGCGCCGGGAGTCCTTCAAGGCCCTGGACCCGGGACGCAAAAAAACCGGCGGAAAACTTTGGGGGCTTCTTGTCGTTCATATTTTGTATCTTCTTGTGACGATGGGCGCGAGGAACGATCCGGAGCTGGCCGAGGCGAGGGAGCCGATTTTTCTCTGCTTTACGGCGTTCGTGGTTTACGTCGCCTGGACCATGCGGGAGCTGCTCAGGAGCTACGCCGCGCGGGTGGCCCCGCAGAACGCTCTGGGGGCTCTTGTGGCGCCGTCGGCGCTGTGGACCGTGCTGTTCGGCCCCTTCTACCTGCAGTCGTCCATCAACCGCATGATCGATGCGCGCCTGCTGGAAGCGCGGCTTTAGAGGAGGTCCGGTGAGATGGCTCTGGTTCAAATTGTGGAGTTCGACAGCAGCATCGATCCGTCGGATATTTTCGCCTGGCGCTGGGTGGACCCCAAAAACCCCAAACGCAGCGACGAACTGGGCAACTGGACGCAGCTCATCGTTCAGGAGTCTCAGGAGGCCATCCTGTTCCGGGACGGGCAGGCGCTGGACCGCTTCGGTCCGGGGCGCTACACCCTGTCCACCGACAACATCCCATTCTTGGGCGTCTTCTGAACCTTCCCACCGGAGGGGAGTCTCCCTTCAAGGCCTCGGTGTGGTTCGTCAACAAAATGCACGTGCTGGACGTCAAGTGGGGGACGGCCCATCCCCTGCAGCTGCGGGATCCGGAGTACAAAATTCCCATTCCCGTCCGGGCCTACGGGCAGTTTGGCGTTCGGGTGGAGGACGCCCGGAAGTTCCTGATCAAACTGGTGGGAACGCGGCCTCAGCTCGACCGTGAGACGCTGGTTTCCGCCTTCCGGGGGCTGATCCTGAACCGCATCGGGGACCTGATCGCCTCCTATCTCGTAAAAAAGAAGATCAACATCTTCGAGGTCAGCGCCTACATGGGAGAGATGGCGGACGAGAGCGTGGAGCGTCTGAAGTCCGTTTTCGACGACTACGGCATCGATGTCCTGAACTTCTACGTGGGCTCCGTCAACGTCCCGGAGGACGACCCCGCCGTCGTGGAGATTCGGAAGGCCCTGTCCGACCGGGCCCGAATGGAGGTCGTGGGCTACGACTACCGTCAAATGCGCTCCTTCGACACCATGGAAAAACTGGCCGAGTCCGGAGGCGGCGGCGGAAATCCCCTCATGGGCGCGGGCATCGGGCTGGGCGTGGGCATGGGAACCGGCGGGGCCTTCGGGCAGATGGCCGGTCAGATGGCGCAAAATCTGAGCCTGGCCGGAACCCCCTCGCCTCAGTCCGTTCCGGAGGCCCAAAAATGTCCGCACTGCGGAAAACCTTACAGGGAAGGCGCCCGGTTCTGCTCCGAGTGCGGCAAGCCTCTGGCGCTCACCTGTCCAAAGTGCGGCGCGGTCATTGAGAGGGACGTGAAATTCTGCCCCGGCTGCGGAACCGCCCTGCAAAAAACCTGCGAGTGCGGAGCGTCCATTCCGCCCGGCGCGTCCTTCTGCGCCAACTGCGGCAAAGCGGTCAGTTAAAAATCGCAATCCGCTCTAAATCTGGAGGTGTCACATCATGGGAGTTCAGTTGAACAAATTCAGGCAGGCGTTCAATATCTTTTTGACTCTGGCGGCCGTATGCGTCGTCGCGGGTATTTTCATTTACTTCCTGACCACTCCGGAACAGCGTAACACCACGTTCTGGATCTCCATGGGGCTTCTGCTTTTTTCGGCGGTTCTGTCGGGGCTTTTCGCCGCCCGGATCGTCTACTCCGACTCCAGCCGTCAGCCGCCCCACACCTTTACGCAGCTCATGCTGGCGTGCCTTTATGTGGTGTTCGTCATCCTGGCGTCGGTGTTCAACGCCTTCGTCCAGATGAGCGTTCTCAGATATTTCCTGCTCCACGTGGCCGGCGGACTCGTCTTTCTTCTGCCCCTGCAGTTCATCAACATGGCGGCCCTCAAAAGCGGCGGGGCCCAACAAGTGGTTCGGGAGGCCAAAAACCGTCTGGGGGACGAATCGGCCCGAGTGAACGACCTTCTGTCCCGCTTCGGCGCCCGGCCCGATATGGCGGGCGCTTTGACGCCCCTTCGCAAACTGGCCGACAACCTCCTGTACTCCGAGCCAACCCAGGCCTCGAAAGGCGTGGAAGCGGCGCTGACTCGGACTCTGGACGAGGTTCAGGTCAAAGGGGAGCTGCTGCTGTCCGCTTCGGGCGAGGAAACATCGGCCCGGCTGGACGACCTTATTCGGGCGGCGGTGGAGGCCGACAGGGCGCTGAAGGCCCGCAACGAGGCGATTCTCCGATCGAAGTGACCCGAAAAAATAACCAAAAAAAAGACGCAGGGGAGGGGTGAACGTGAAAAAATTCAAAGCGGCGCCGGGGGTCTTAATGTGTATCTGGCTCCTGACCAATATTTTCTCCGTCAATATTATGCCCGCGGCCGCCTCCGTTTCTCTGGGAGACTGGGGAACGCCGGAGCCCTCGGACAAACGGGAGTGGACGATTCTCATTTATATGGACGGAGACAACAACCTGGAATTTCAGGCGCTGTACCATATGAGAAATCTGGAGCAGGGTCTTGCGGAGGCGAAGGGCAAAGTGGATGTGGCGGTACTGCTGGACCGGGCTCAGGGCTTCGAAGCCGGTCTGGGGGACTGGACGGGGGCCCGGGCGTATCACATCCGGCCGTCGAAAGGCCCCGACGCCCCGGAGGGAGAGCTTCGGGAGCTGAACTCGGAGCTTCTGGCGGACTGCGGCGAGCTGGACATGGCCTCGCCCGCGACTCTGGAGGCCTTTATCCGCGCCGGTCTCGAAAAATACCCCGCCCCCAAAGTCGCGCTGGTGCTCTGGAACCACGGGGGAACCTGGATCGGGCTTCTGGATGATCAGGACGACGGAAAAGGAAACCAGACCCTCATGAGCCTGGAGCAGTTCCAGGGCGTTCTGTCCCGCGTTTCGGGCCTGTTCCCCGGCGGCAGAGCGGACCTTTTGGTTTTCGAGATGTGCCTGATGGGTCAGGCCGAGGTCGCCGCCGCCTGTGCGCCCTTCGCCCGGTATATGCTGGCGGCCCCCACTCCGGTGTCGGCCCTGGGCATGGACTACGTGAGCGCCCTGTCCCTCTTCGCCCGCGGAGACAAAACGGACAGGCTGGCGGTGAATCTTCTGAAGAACGGAACCCGTGGGCTGAGTTACAGAAAGGACTGGTCCATCACCGCCTGTGACCTGTCCAGGGCCGACGAAATGACGGCGGCCTTCGGGGCTCTGGCGAAAGCTCTGTCCGGCCGGATGTCGGAGGAATGGGACGCGGTCACCCGCACGGCCTTCTACACTCAAAACTACGGAGGACGAAGCGACTATACCGCCGGTCGGGGGGCCTTCAGCAGCGTGGACGCGCTGGACTGGCTGGCCCGGATGAAAGAAACCCTGAAAAATCCGCCCCTGAAGGAGATCGAGGCGGCGGAGGCTGCGATAAAATCCATGATTCTGGCCACGGAGAACGGACCGGGATTCCCCGGCGGGCGGGGGCTGTCCATTTACGTTCCGCTGCGGGAGGACAACGTGATCCCCCGATACGAAGACACCGACTTCAACCAAAAGACCGGCTGGCTGACCGCCCTGTCGAACCTTCATAAATTTCAGAAAAAAGAGGGTATGGAGGCCCCCGAGGTGACGGAGGTGGAGTTCGGAAATCCCGTTCTGAAGGCCGGCGTGAAGACGGTCAAAAGCGGAGCGGACCTTTCGATCACTCCCTCGGATTCGGTGGTTCCCCTGTCGGGCCGGGACGCGGACAACGGAAGCTGGGTCAGGCTGGTCATAGAGGGGAAATACATTCTCTGGGCTCAGATGGGCATGTCCATGTCGGACTCCGGCGACCCCAACGGAGAGTACACCACTCTGACCCGCAGCATCCTCATGGACGAGGCGCTGGACCCGGAAAGCCTGCAAAAGAGGGCCGAAGCGGCATCCGATGAGATTCTGACGCCTGTTTTCAAAGACGGGCGAAACGAGCTGGCCTATCAGGTGGGCGGCATGGCTCACCGGTTCTCCAACGGAGAAAAAAGCGTTCTCGTTACGGCGGAGTTTCTGGACCTGAGCGACTCGAAGCACTTCATCGTCAGGGGAACTTATTCCGACTCGGAGACGAATGGCGAACTGCCCGTGGAGGTGAAGGTCAACACGGAGTTTTACAGCATCGAAAGCATGACCGCCGTCGTTCCCGGCGAGTGGGAGGGAAGCACGACCTTCGCGGTGACTCCCATACCGGGAGGCGTGTTCCGCCCCACTCTGGAAAAACGAACCGGCGACGGCGAGGTCCGGAAGGTTCCCGGGGAGGAGCTCGTCTGGAAAGAGGGCGTCAGTGTGATCCTTGAGCTGATTCCCGAGGGCCGGTACATGAAAATCGCCGGAATGGCGGAGTCTCTTGGAGGAACCGGCGCGGAGCGGATGAGCCGCCCTGTGGCGGTGAAGGCCAACCCCAACATCACCCCCTGGCTGGAGGTGACCAACAGGGAGGGGCTCGCGAAACTGCCGGGCCGCTACGCCGTGGCCGCGGGAGTCCCCCGGCGGGACGATGAAACGCTCATCATCGCCCCCACGGGAAGCGTCCTCGAAATCAAACTGGGGCCTTACCCCAATGGCGGCGAGAACCTGATCGCCATTCAGCAGACGCCGGGTGAAGAGGATATGACCTTCTATCTCAACTGGGAGCAGGAAGGCGTGCCCTTTCTCAGCCGTTTCCAGTGGAACGACTCATGGAAAGGTTTTTCCCTGGCGGACCGCAATTTCGCGGTGCTGGTCACGGACGAAACCGGATACGTCTGGAAAATGTTCGACGCCTTCAATCTGTCTCCCGTCGTGCTGGTTCCAATCTCCGATCAGCTGTTTTCCGCCCGGGTGCTGGAAGGAACATGGACAGGAAAAGATAACAGTTCCTTCATCTTTTCAGGCGGTCGATTCGAGTACAGGAGCGCGACGGGAAAGAACCTCGCGGGCCGGTACGCGGTGCGGGACAGCCTGGTGATGGTGACGCCGGACGGGCAGCAGTCCGCTCTGCCGGGGTTTGCCTTCATTCCTGAGGGAGATTCTCTGGTGCTGACGTTTTTGGACAGCGGGAAGTCGATGATCTACGACCGGGCGGAACAGCAAAAGCCGGTGATACGCCCCCGTCCGTCCGCTCCTCCTCAGCCGCCGGTTCCGCAGCAGGTAAGTCTGGACGGGGTGTGGGGGGCGATGGTGAACGGCCAGCAGTGGGTGATGCAGTACCAGGGCAACCGGTATCAGGGCTGGATCAACGGAATGCCCGCCGAGGCTGGAATCTTTCAGATTCAGGGCAACATGATGGTTGGTCAGACGACCACGGGAATGGCGTTCTCCAACTTCTTCCAGATGGCCCCCGACGGCAGTATGTTCCAGATCACAGCTCCCAACGGGTTCTCCATCGTTTACCAGAGGATGCAGTAAAAAACATTACTTTTCACACTTTTGTAACATGCAGGTGACGTTTCTCTGACAATTTTGCGCTCCGGTTCCCCTATTCTGAGGCCGGAGCGTAAATTGAGACAGGCAGGGGAGGTTGGGAAGCAATGAAGCGAGTTGCGCGTTTCGCGGCGGCGTTCACCGTCGTTTGGGCTCTGTTCTCTCTGGCGTCACAGCCCGCCGGAAGTCTGGCGGCTTCCATCGAGATCGAGGAAAATCTGGACGGTTACAGGGCCGCCGCCGAAAAAGGGGATCGGGAAGCTCAGTACAAAATGGGTCGGGTCTACTTCGACGGCTATCACAAGGGCATTCCTCAGGATTACGCGAAGGCTCTGGAGTGGTTTACCAAAGCGGGGGAGCAGGGTCACGTGGACGCTCAGATCAAGGTCGGGGTCCTGTACTACAACGGGCAGGGCGCGGCTCAGGATTACGCCAAAGCGGCGGAGTGGTTCCGGAAGGCCGCCGACCAGGGCAACGCCGCGGCTCAGGAGAACATGGGGATCCTGTATCGCAATGGATGGGGAGTTCCGAAAGACCCCGCTCAGGCGGCGGAATGGTTCCGCAAAGCGGCGGAGGGCGGGAACGCCAGCGCTCAGGACACGCTTGGGGCGATGCTCCGGGAGGGCGAGGGGATCCCAAAGGACGAAGCCCAGGCCTTCGAGTGGTTCCGGAAATCGGCGGAACAGGGAAACAGCGGCGGACAGCTGGACCTGGCCGTGATGTACTACAACGGGCAGGGCGTGGCTCAGGACAAAGCCAGGGCGGCGGAGTGGTTCCGGAAGTCCGCGGAGCAGGGAAACCGTCTGGCTCAGTACAACATGGGCATTTTGTGCGAGGACGGCAACGAGGGCGTTCCGAAGGACGAGACTCAGGCGCTGGACTGGTACGAAAAGTCGGCGGAACAGGGTTTCGAGAAGGCCCTCAAAAAAGTGGAAGAGCTCAAAAATCGGGGCGTCATGAGCCCGAGGGCCTTTATTGACCTTTGCGGAATCGGAGACCTGTCGGCGATTAAAAAGGCTCTGGACGCGGGAATGGACGTCAACATCCGGACGGAGGGCGGGAATTTCGCCACGCCCCTGGAGGCCGCCCTGGGCAGCGCCCTTTCCTCCGGAAACGCGGAGGTTCTGAGGCTTCTCGTGGAGCGCGGAGCGGACGCATCGTATCAGCGCGATAAATTTCTGATGGCCCTTTTCGACCCTGAGGAGGAACTGTATAAAAACGTCACCGGTGAGATCGTGACCCTTCTGGTCCGGGCCGGCGCTTCTCCCAATCCGGAGCTGGACGGAGACGGAACGACCCTTCTCATGGGCATTGTTCAGGTGGAGCACGCCAGAGCTCCGGAGCTGGTGGAGTTCCTGCTGGACGCGGGAGCCGACGCCGCGGCGAAAGATCAGGAGGGAAAAACGGCTCTGGACTACGCTCTGGAGAACGGCGTTCTGGACGGTACGAAGGCCCTGGAGCGGCTGAAGGAAGCGTCAGGCTGGAAAGAACCTGTCCAGCCGCCGGCAACACCTCCTCAGCCTCCGATAACGCCCCCGCAGCCGCCGATTACCGAGAAACCGCCGATTATTCCGCCGATGCCTCAGCCGCCGATTCCGCAGCAGGTGAGTCTGGACGGGGTGTGGGGGGCGATGGTGAACGGCCAGCAGTGGGTGATGCAGTACCAGGGCAACCAGTATCAGGGCTGGATCAACGGAATGCCCGCCGAGGCTGGAATCTTTCAGATTCAGGGCAACATGATGGTTGGTCGGACGACCACGGGGATGGCGTTCTCCAACTTCTTCCAGATGGACCCCAGCGGCAGCATGTTCCAGATCACAGCCCCCAACGGGTTCTCCATCGTTTACCAGAGGATGCAGTAAGGCTGTGAAATGGCGGCGTTGGTGACGGCTCTCTTATCGCTGGTCCTGATTGGCTTTCTTTGCGTAAGATACTGCCGGACGCGGTCCCTGGAGGCGGAAAGCAATCTTTGTGTCTGGCCGGGGGCGCTGTCCGTGCTGCTTGTGATCTTCGTTTTCCTCGCGTTTTTTCCGGAATGGGAGGTGAAAAACGCGAACC
Source organism: Synergistaceae bacterium (assembly GCA_031272035.1). Lineage (NCBI taxonomy): Bacteria > Thermotogati > Synergistota > Synergistia > Synergistales > Synergistaceae > Synergistaceae bacterium. The sequence continues at coordinate 24,924 of JAISUO010000084.1, read as the reverse complement.
GGACGGCGGCGGCTCTGATATGCGGCCTGTTTGGACTGCTTTTGCTGCCTGCGGGGCTGCTGCCGGTCTGCAAGTCGTTTCTGAAGCGGAGGAAATGCACGCGACTCGCGCCGGGGAAAGTGGTGTCCTTCGAAAGATGGGAGGAACGCGTCTTCGACCCGGATAGCAGAGTCGAAACTCTGTACGTCCTGCACACGCCCGTCGTCGAATACCGCGTCGGCGGGGAAATCTTCACCGCCTCCACCGAAATTTTCGGCGCGGGGGAACACTCGAAGCGCGTCGACGAGCGGGGCAAAGTTCTCCTTGACCCCGGACTGACCGAAGGATGTTGGGTGAATGTTTTTTACAATCCCGACGACCCCTCCGAAGCGGCCTGGGAGACGCGCATGAAAGGGGAAGCGGTAATGGCCGCGATCGGCGCGGGTTTGATCGTCATCGGGCTCGTAATTTTGGAATAGAGCCGCTATAAAAAACCGGAGGTGAAGGGAAATGAGACGGAGAAAATTCTTTGCGGCCGGAGTTCTGCTTTTGACGGCGATGCTTTTCGGCGCGGAGACGAGCGAGGCGGCGTGGAAAAAGCCGCAGGCGAAGACGGCGGCAAAGCCGGAAGGACTGATGATTCGGACGGTACAGATTCCGGACCCTCAAATGAGCGATATTCCCGCCGCCAGAGCGGCCCTGCCGGAGGGATGGAAGCTGACGAAGAGCGACGTTCTGTGGAACTTCAACATGATCTCGGACCCGGCCCACGTGTTGATTGAAATCGAAAAATCAACGGACGGAGCCCGTTTCGGAATGGTGTCTCCGATCCATTTCATAGCCCCCGGCCCGTATTCGCAAGGACTGGGTCTTTTGGTGAAGCAGCCGGTAAGTCCGGAGGACTATATCCGGGAACTTCTGAACGGCGACAGGACGCTGTCCGACGTCAGCGTGACGAAGGTTTCGAAACCTCAGGCGATAGCCGAAGCTCTGGAGAAGACGGCCGCTGTGATGAACCAGCAGGGCATCGAGGAGGCGACGCGCCGGGGGTTGAGGAACCCCGCCAATCGACAGACGGTCGCCGACGTGGCGCTTGTGGATTTTACCTGCCTGAAGGACGGTCGCAGACAGGAAGGCGGGATGATGGTTGGCATCTTTTACGTCCGGATAGACGGCGGTTCCGTGATGTGGAACACGACGAATATGTTTGCCGTCGCCGCAGACGAAGGGAAGCTCCGCGCCTGTGAAAGGGAATTCGCGGCGATAATGGCCAACACGTCCATCAACCCGGCCTGGGAGGAAGTCCGAGGGCAGGTGACGAACTACCTTCAGCAGCAGAATATCCGGGCGCAGGAAGCGCAAATAAGGATAAACGACGCGGCTTTGCAGCGCCAGATTCAGGATACCTATAATTATATATCGAAAAACCGGCGCGAGGTGCTGGACAATCAGGCGGACAGCGCGTCGCGCATAAGCCGGGGCTGGACGGATACGATCACCGGCACGGACCGGTGGAGCGGCAGCGGCGAGTCCTACAGCGCGCCCACGGGCTATGACTATGGCTGGCGAAGCTCCGACGGCAACACCTACTACACCAGTGACTCCGGCTTCGACCCCAACCACTCGTCGAACTTCTCCGGCGACTGGACTCCAATGCAAAAAGTCCCCTGGTGAAACGCGTTTCTATGAATTTGAATTTGCAGAGTTCTTCGATTAACTGATCCAACATCCTGTCCGTGATATTCAGCGGTTCTTTCACTTTGTCCGTATTACTTATGCGTGATTCACCTTCTCTTTCGATGGCTCGTTTTTAGTTCATCACACACTTTATTTTACAGAGTCGATGCCAAATCAACTCAATGCAGCCTCATGTCAGATCGTTTCATCTTGTCCACAAACTCACAGCAACAGGCCACCATCGCTTCAAAAAGAACTTTGCCGTCCTCTGCGGTACTCATTAATGGGTCGCCTAAACAACCCTGTTTTGAGACATGCGTCATATCTGTATAAATGTCTTGAATAGTTCCTCCAATCAACGTTTCACCGATATCTGTAAGCGTAAACGCTTCCCATTGCTGATTAATATCGGAAGGTCCTACGTAATCTGCGCGAATATCGTCTGGAAAAAGATAACGGACTACCGCATCCACCATTCCGCCGCCATGTTTATTGTTTACTGCTTTTTCTCCGTAAACTTCCGTCAGTAATTCCTTTGTAAAACTTCTCCAAATAGTTATTTTCCCCATGATAACGCCGAATTCACGCCGTATATCACGTCCAATCCACTCCAAAGTTCCATTGTTGCCTCCATGACCATTGACTAAAAGGAGTTTGGTGGCGCCATGCTCTATCAGACACTCGATCACGTCATGTAAAAGGCCATAAAGTGTCATCGGCGATAAAGAAATAGTACCCGGAAATTCACGAAAATATTCAGAACAACCAAATGGAATGACAGGGATTACGTAAGCGTCGGAACGTCGAGCCGTTTCACGGGCCACTTCCGATGCAATCAGGTAGTCGCCGACTATAGAATGAGGCCCCTGTACCTCCATTGAGCCTAAAGGGAGCAGAATTACAGGATCGGTCTCAAAAATTTGCTTGCAATCTTTCCACGTCAAATGCTGGAGTTCTCTTTTCCCGTCAGGCATAATCACTATCTCCTAATTCAACAATATAGAACACACTTTACTTCGTGTCCATCTTCGGCCTTCACAACGGGAACATCCGCGTCGGAACACCGTTTTGTCACGTAAGAGCAGCGCGGCGCAAAACGACAGCCGGGTTTTGGATTGACAGGGTCTGTCACTTCTCCGATAATAATGCTTTTCATGCGATGTTCCGGCTTGATACTTGGTCTTGGAATAGCGCTCAACAGAGCTTTTGTATAAGGGTGAAGCGGATTTTGAAACAAAAGCGGCCCAGAGGTATATTCGACGCACTGCCCCAAATACATCACCATTATATTTGTGCTCAAGTGCCTGACAACACTTAAATCATGCGTAATAAACATGTAGGTCAGGCCCATAGTATCCTGCAATGACATCAACAAATTAAGTATTTGCGCCTGAATAGAGACATCCAAAGAAGACACTGGCTCGTCACAAACTATGAATTCAGGATTGACGGTCAGGGCCCTTGCGATACCAATGCGCTGGCGACGCCCTCCATCGAGTTCGTGAGGATATGCATTCCGTAGTCGTGATGAAAGCCCTACAAGCTTCATGAGGTAATCGACTCTTTCTGTGCGCTCTTTATGGTCAGTTCCTATGCCGCAGACGATCATGGGTTCTTCGATGATTGCGCTGACAGTCATACGTGGGTTTAGAGAAGCATACGGGTCTTGAAAGATGATCTGAAGTTTTTTCCGCATCTCTTTCAGTTCGCTCTGGCTCAGCCTGAGGAGATCCTGCTCGTTATAAAAGACCTGTCCGCCTGTGGCGGGAATCAGGCGAATCATCACACGGCCCAGCGTACTTTTCCCGCAGCCTGATTCTCCTACAACGCCGAGAGTTGTGCGTTTGTCGATGGTCAGGTTGATATCGTCCACCGCGTGCAATTGTCCTTTCGGTGTGCTGAAGTATTTTTTCAGACCGGTTGTCTGAATAAGGTGCGACTGGCTCATTCTCTGTTTCCTTCTCTCGCATCTTGTTTTGTGTAAAGGTGACAGCGAATGGAATGACTGCCTTTATGCCACAACTGAGGCTCCTGCACAGAACAAATCGGCAGAGCATCCGGGCATCGCTCGCAAAAAGCGCAACCCTCGCGTTTGATGGTAGGGTCGGGCATCATCCCGGCAATAGGTTTAAGCCACTTTTCCTGCGCGTCAATCATTGGGATGGAGCCAAACAGTCCGATTGTATAAGGATGATGGCAATCGCTTTCAAATATATCGAACGTTGTTCCCATTTCAACGATAGCCCCCGCATACATAACCGCCACCTCATCGCACGTCTGAGCGACCACGCCAAGATCGTGTGTAATGAGCAAGATAGATGTTCCCAATTGAGCTTTTAACTCATTCATCATTTCAAGAACCTGCGCCTGTATCGTCACGTCCAAAGCGGTTGTCGGTTCGTCGGCTAATAACAGCATCGGACGGCAAGCCATCGCGATAGCTATGACGATACGCTGTTTCATCCCGCCGGAAAACTGATAGGGGAACTCATATTTTCTACTGGGAGAAATTCCAATGAGTTTCAACATGTCATCGACGCGATTCGCGCGCTCTTCCTTTGACATCGAACGATTGTGAAGTAAAAGCATTTCTTCAATTTGATCGCCCACGGGCAGCAAAGGATTAAGCGATGTCATCGGATCCTGAAAGATCATGGACACGACTTCGCCTCTCAGGTCCCGCATCCGTGCTTCAGAAGCCGCGATTACATCTATACCGGTAAGCTGGATACGCCCCTGCGTAATAACGCCGACCCGTTCAGGCAGCAAACGCATAATACTGAGCGCCGCAGACGTTTTTCCAGCGCCGGTTTCTCCGACTAAACCCAGCGTTATGCCTTTCTTCAGGCGTAAATTGAGTCCGTTAACCGCAAAAACTGTATTTTCATCTGACCGATACTCCACATGAAGGTTCTCGATCTCAAGCAGCGTATCCTCCATCATGCCCTGGAACACCCCCTAATTTCTGAGCTTGGGATCAAGCGCGTCGCGTAAGCCGTCTCCTATGCGGTTGAACGAAAAAACGGTCAGCATGATCGCAACACCTGGAGGGATGACCAAAAAAGGATGTGTACGCATATAGGCTCGAAGATCGGAAAGCATGGAACCTAATTCTGGCGTCGGAGGCTGAATGCCAAGCCCGATGAAGCTGAGCCCGGCAATGCTCAGAATGATGCTTCCCACTTGAAGAGTCGCCTGAACAATAATAGGCCCCAGAACGTTAGGCAGGATATGTTTTAATATAATTCGGCTGCTGCTTGTTCCGAAAGCGGCGGCAGCTTCAATGTACTCTTGATTTTTGATCGGCAGCACAGCGGCGCGCACCACTCGCGAAAATTGCGGCATCCGTGACAACGTGAGCGCCACCACGAGGTTAGGGACACTGGAACCAAGCGCGGCAACAAAACAGATGGCAAGAATGATGCTGGGAATAGCCAGCATGATATCCATGATACGCATGAGTATTTCGTCAACTTTGCCGCCGAAATAGCCGGCCACTGCTCCGATGAAGCCGCCGGTCGCCAGGGAGCAAACGACTGTAATCAGGCCAACGCTGAGGGATACGCGGCTTCCGTATATGATACGGGCAAAAATGTCGCGGCCATAATTATCTGTGCCGAGCCAATGCCTGGATGATGGAGGTAAAAGGCGGTTGCCAGCCGATATTGCCGTCACTTTCGAATAATCAATGAATACACCCGCCGAAAGAGACGCCAATATCAGGATGAACATCAAAATCAATCCTACCATGGCAAGTTTGTTTTTTTTGTATCGATGCCAGACGGAATACCACAGGCTGCGACCAGCGCTGGATGACGGAGAGGATACGGGAAATATATTATCCACTTTTTTCGTCTCCCAGCAATAAAGGTTTTCTAATACGTGTACGTGCGATTTGGCTGAAACGCGCTTTAAGGCGCGGATCGATGAAGGTGTACAGAACATCTGTGAACAGATTGATAAGTCCGCCCGTAACAGCGATGAACATTACGGCAGCCATCACTGATGGGGTATCTTTCTGTTTAACGCCGGTAACTATGAGAGTGCCCAGACCTGGAAGTCCAAAAACGCTCTCCGTCACCACAGAACCTCCAAGAAGTGAACCAAATTCCAGACCAATAACAGTGACTATAGAGAGTAGGGCATTGCGCAACGCGTGTTTGAAGATAACTCTTAAAGGGCGCGCGCCCTTGGCTTTTGTCGTTCTTATGTAATCCTGCCGTATTTCTTCGAGCATTGTCGAGCGCGTCATGCGCAGAAGCAAAGCGAAGGTATTGCAGGAAAGGGCAATACACGGCAGGATGAAGTGCTTGAACGTGGCGCTGCCAGAGGACGGAAGCCAACCGAGAAATTGAGAAAACACGAGAAGCAGCATTAAACCGAGCCAAAAAGTTGGGATAGACGTAAATACCATTGAAACAACCATACTGATATTATCGACAAGACTGTATTGCCTGACAGAAGATAGTATCCCGAGGGGGATACCGAGAACGACGGCGAGAATTATTGCGCCGACGGCTACCTTCAGTGTTGTGGGAAATCGGCTGATGACTTCCTTGAACACAGGAATTTTAGTTCGGTAGGAATTTCCAAAATCTCCGTGCAGCCCATTGAAGATATAACGGCCATACTGGATGAAGAGTGGGTCATTCAGCCCCATCTTATTACGTAACGCATCCACTTCCTCTTGTTTGGCTTCTTCACCCAGAATCATCCGGGCTGGATCGCCGGGGGTCAGGCTCATCACTAAAAAGACAACAAGCGAGATCCCAATTACAACTGGTATCATCATCAAGAGACGTTTACCAATATACAGAATCATTGCATTCCTCACAACGAATAAAGATTATTATACAGAGTGCGCCATTCAGCGCACTCTGTTACATAAATGCTTGTTCCATGGAGAAAAAAGCTGGAAAATACTTAACCACCGTACAATGGTGTTTAATAACTGTAATCCCAGAAATAATAGTTTGTAGTTGGGCTCGTTTGGACGCCTTTAAGATCAGGGTTTGCAGCAATATCACGGTTATTTCCGCTGAAAGGAACGCAAGCATAATAATCCTGAACGGCCTGAACATAATTGAGATACACTTTATTGCGCTCCGGACCGCTTTCCGTAATACGTCCGCGTTCAATCCACTGGTCGATTTCAGAATTGACAGTATTAGTGAAATTACCGCCTCCTTTGGCATTAGCACTATAAAATTTGGAAGCATACAAATCCGCATCAAGGGCGTTAGACACAAGCGCCCATACTGTCAATTCATAGTCCGTTTTGGCAATGACTTTTTCATTCCATGCGGCGCGTTCCATAATGTCAACTTCTAAAGTGATTCCAATCTCCCTGCAGGCTTCCTGGAGGACGACAGAAGGTTCACTGTACTGCGGCGCGTCAATGGTTGGCATAGCAATAGTGATGCCATTGGGATAACATTCTTTCACCAGAGCTTTCGCTCGTTCGATGTTGAGCGCCGGCGCTTTAAAATCCCTGGGAAATTCCGGGAGCACAGGAAGCATCGCAGCTTCCACAGGCGTCCATTCATCATTATAGCAAATAGCCGAAATCGCCTGACGGTCTACAACGAGAGAAATAGCTTCGCGCATTCTGATATCCGACATGATCTTCCCCTGAGTGTTGAAAGAATAGATCAGAATTGCAGCGCTGGGGCCTCGGTAATGCGACAGCTTTGGATTTCCATCAAGCGTCGCAATTTCTGCAGTATTCATATTGTCGTTGAGGTCGACTTCACCATTTTCAACAGCAATGAGCGCGGTTGAGTTGTCGGCGATAAATACAAATGCGCCCTGCGGAATACTGGCTTTACCGCGCCAATAATCTGTAAAAGCTTCCATATCGATCCGCTCGCCCGACACCCAGTTCTTAAAAACGTAAGCGCCCGTTCCCATAGGGTTGCGCGCGAGAAAATCCTCGCCGTTTTTTTCCACATACGCTTTTGAAAGGATCGCCGTGTTGAGCGTGGCTAAGCAAGTGATAATCGGTGTGTAAGGGTTTTTTAGGTTAATTTTGACATTTTTGTCATCGATTTTCTCTACACTCGCGATATTACCCACATAAGTGCCGTTAAAACCAGTTGTCAAAGAACGATTGATGGAATAAACGACATCATCCGCGCTCATTGAAGAACCATCATGAAACTTGACCCCCTCGCGAAGTTTTACTGACAGGGACATTTTGTCGTCAGTAAATGTGTAAGATTCGCATAGGGCCGGAACAATTTTCCCACTTGATTCACAGCGAAACAGGGATTCGTAAATCTGATACTGCGGGAGCTGAGGGTCTCCGTTTCCCGCTGTCCTGTGAGGATCAAGCGTATCAGGTTCCGTTTTTGTGCGGAACACCACACTCGTCTTTTTTGTCTCCGTCGTTGCGGTTGCTGCATTGCCTGAAATGGCAAAGCCGCATACAAAAATCAGAGAGAATAACACAGCTGTCACAATAATTTTGGTCGATAATCTGCGGATGCCCATGCGCTGTTTTCCTCCTTATCTTAATCACATATTCCCGGTTCAGACGGTGATTTATCGTGTATGATGGCGATACTTAATCATAACAAAGAGAATTTGTCAAATTCGAGATTTGTTTATCTTATTCGTCTGTGATAATGTCCTCCTGTAATTTATAAACGAAATTGCATTCTAAAAGTTATAATAGTTACCACCGCGACCCATAAGCTGAAAGCCTTGTTCCGGTCAATCGCGAACAAACAGGAAAAAAGCTGTTCAACGCGGCGGTCATGCGGGATTGTGAAGAGGAGGCTCCGTCATGAAAAGCAAACAATGGCTGTTCGTGTTTCTGTTTATATGGGCGGTTTTGTCCTCGGGCGCGACGCGGCAAGCATACGCCCTGACGCCGGAGGATCTTCAGATGGCGAAAAATGGCGACATTGAAGCGATGATAGCGGCGGGTAAGGCTTATTACGAGGGCAAAGACGTCCAAAAGGACACGAAAGCAGGAGCGGAGTGGCTTTTAAAGGGAGCCCAGCTTCAATCGCAGGCGGCGTTTGATGAGCTTTTTCGTCTTGCAAACACCGACGACGGAGGAGAGGCCAGTTTCGCCGCCGCGCAGATGTTTTCCCGGATGTATGATAAGTTGAGTTTCCATCACGGGCCCGGTACTAACAGTAAGCTGGATCCGGAGGATTTGCGAATCGCCAATCTGGCGATAAAGTATACGGCCCGCGCGGTTGAACTGGAAGGAGACGCGATTATCCCGCGTATCACCGCCTTCGCCGGGGAAAAGTTCGGGCCTGTTATGGCGGGCCTGGGCAGGGCTTATCACGAGGGGAAGAAAATTCCCAGGGACACGAAAACCGGAGCCGGTTGGCTTCTGAAGGGAGCACAGCTTCAATCGCAGGCGGCGTTTGACGAGCTTTTTCGCCTTGCAAATACCGACGACGGAGGGGAAGCCTGTTTCGTGGTGGCACAGCACTTCTCTAAAACATGGGAAAAGAATATGGAAGATATGGCAACAGGCTGGGAGGTGGCAGATTACATTACTCGTGCAATCAAAAAGGATGGTGAAAAAATCCTCCCCGACATCGTGGCTTATTGCGGAGAAACAAACGCCGCCGTTATGACCGGCCTGGGCAGAGCACTTTACACGGGTGAAGGAGTTCAGAAAGACCGGCAGGCCGGGATCAGGTGGCTGTTACAGGGAGTCGAACTTAAATCCCAGCTGGCTTTCAGCGAACTTCTGCATTTGGCGGACAGGGACGATGGAGGCGAAGCCAGCCTCGTCGTCGCCGGTATCCTCTGCGAGCCACGGGAACCTTTGCGTTATAATCCCGAGTGGGAGTACAGGACGGGTTGGCACACTATAGACCCTAAAGATCCTTTCATCCTCACCGGAGTCATAAAATACGCAACGCGAGCCATAAAACTGGAGGGTGACCCGATAGTTCCCCGCCTTGTCGATTTGTGTGCAAAAACAAAAAACGGAGCCCTTATGACAGTAGTGGGCGCCTTCTATTACGAGGACAGCAAAAACCTGCCCCAAAACAAAATGCGAGGAGTGACGTATCTGCTCGATGCATACAAGAGCGGTTATAAGAAGGCGGAAGAGCTTATTAGAAAATATGCGTCCGAGAAGAACGCGCCGGAAGCCAGTTTCGTATTGGGAGAAATTATCGCCGGGGGCGGCAGGGAAGACGCAGCAATCGAGTATTTCCAGAAAGCGTTCAGTTCAAATGACCCGGAAATACTTCAGAGGGCTCTGAATATAATTTCCGCACAACAACCTGCCGCGCCAATTCTGATGTATCTGATGAGTGAGAAATATTTGCAGTCTTCCGCTCCGGAAGAACAGAAAAAGGGCGTGGATTTTCTGTTGGAAGCGCATCATAAGGGCGTGAGCAAAGCGGCCTCCCTTCTGCTGAAATACGCTCAAAATGGCCAGCCCGACGCGGAATACATGTATGGGCGATTAATGTACGAATCTGTGGACCCGTCGTCCAAACAGTACGGCAACCAGCTCAGGGGCGCGGCCCAATGGTTCGAAAAGGCCGTTCAGCATGGAAACCAGGAGGCGCGCAAACCGTTGGACGAGATTCACCGCATCCAGCGGAACATTGTAATACGCAGGACGATATATATAGGGCTTGCGGTCGTGCTGATCGCCGCGGTCGGGTTCTATTACTTCAAAGAAATCCGTCCTCTCGCCCGCGCTGAAGAAGAAGCGGAAAGACTTGATGCCCTGGGAACTGCCGTGGATCGCAGTGAACCAGCCGTGCCGACGGACGTGGAAACGAAAAGAGAAAATATCACGGCGAAAGGAGAAAAGTGAAAGCGACTGCGCAGCAGAGCGGTCCGGGTTACATCTGCGGGCTGATCGGTCTGATTTGTTCCATTGCAAGCATTTTTGTGATGACGTTGGTGTTTGCTCCGCGAGGTTGGGATATCTGTTGATGCATTAAAAGAGGTATAAAATGGAAATAAGAAGAATTGTGGAAAAACTTGACGATGCCTGGCAGGATGTTTCTCTGACCTGGAGGGACGACCTCGCCGCCAGATTCAAAAACGTGGTGATCGATACGCTGGGAGAGTCTTTACGAAAGATTGAAAAACTCGACGCCGCCCTGGAGCAGGCCATGGAGACGGCATCGAGGGAGTCAGATAGACTGTCGTCAGCGCTGGATTTGAACGGAAGCGTCATGGAAAAATACGGGAAAAACGTCGAAGAAAGAGCGTCGCGCCTTTTGAAGTTATAAGCCATACAAAGAGAAAAGGAAAGCGGCGCGGATGTAAGGAGGCGGGGCATTCAGGATGACGAATGCGGAGGAGGGCAAAATTCCGGCCGTCGGTGATTACGAAACCGGGAAACGATTTGCCCGGAACGAAGAACAGTATAAGCTTCAATGGACGAAAACCATGGGCGCGATGTTTTCTGACGCCGGGGAAAAGGGCGAATGCCCCGCCCCGGAGTTCGAGGCGTTGTACGATTGTTCCGCGCCGGATTACGGAAAAGCCCTGGCCTGTTTCACGCGAGCGGCGGATGAAGGCAATGCCGGGGCCATGCGCGCTCTGGGCGTTATGTTTTATCACGGTTACGGGACGGAGAAGAACTATCCCGAAACAGTGAACGGGTTTCAGAAAGCTGCCGAAAAAAGCGACGCGCAGGCCATGAGTGAACTCGGACGGCTCTGCGAATACGGTTTTGCGGAGGTCAAACGGGATTACGGGAAAGCGGCGGACTGGTACGCCGGGGCAGGACCAGCCGGGGGCTACCGTCTGGGACTTTTGTACGAAAAAGGTCGAGGCGTGGAGCTGAATTACGAGAAAGCCAGACAATGTTACCTCGGAGCCGTGGAAAGTGATCCTCGCGCCTTGCTCGCCCTGGGCTGCATGTACGCCGCAGGTCGGGGAATCGAACAGAGTTACGGGGAAGCGATGAAATGTTTTCACAAAGCGTCCCTTCGGGGTAACGCCGTCGCCATGCGCAAACTGGGCGTCATGTGGGAAAAGGGACTTGGCGTCGCCAAAAATCAGGTGAAAGCCAGCGAGTGGTATCGAAGGGCAGAGGAAAGCGGCCCTCAGTCCATCCGCCTTATGAAGCCGAAAAACAGCTGCGAAACGGTAGACGCCGTTATCGCGACTTTCAGTTATTTCGTCCAAAAACAGAAGCAACTGGAGGAAATCCGTCGACAAATCGACGCCGAGATCCACCGGTACTTCGGGATGAAAAAGGACGAGATCGAAGCCGAAAAACCGGGGGAAATGGAAAGCCCCCAGGGGGAATCCGGCCGCCCGGAACAGGACTTGGAACAGGAGAAAAAACGCGTCGGCGAAAAGTTACAGGCTCCCCTGAAGGAGGCGGAGAACCGGAAGCAGCGATACCTTCGCGAAAACGAACAGGCTTACGCCCGCTGCGCCGAAAAGCTCGCCGGGGAATGCTCCGCCGCGATGGAAAATCCTGACCTGCCGCGTCTGGACAGCGAGATTCGGAAAAGGTTCAGCGAGATGGGAGCCTCGGAAGGGGACTGGGAAAATTACGACCCCGCCGCTTCTTATCCGGGAGAATTGATGTTCGGCGTCATGCCCCGGCCTTTCGAACTGCCGTCCAGCCTGAGCGCCGCGCTCAAAAGCCGGATGCCTTTCTCGTACAGATCAGGCAAAGATTTCCTTTATCCCTATACCATCAAAATGCCTCCTTCGCTTCGCCTCCTGATTCGGTACGATGATGACACAAAAAATTCAGTTATGACAGGCATTCAAAGCTTTTTATTGAAACTCGTCCGGTTCATGCCGATGAATTCATGCTGTATCACCTTCATCGACCCGAATGACAGGGGGGCGAATCTTGGCCTGCTGCAAAAACTGAGCGAAGTGACCGCATGGGAGCTCTGCAAAGTGTACGCCTCCCGGGAAAGCATATACGACAGGCTCAGGTATCTGGAAGGTTTCGTGGACAGAACTTCCGCGCTGCTGGCCGGCATGGAGTCTCTTCACGACTACAACGAAACGAGCGATACGCCCGTAGAGCAGCACGTGGTGGTCATTAACGACTATCCCGACAATTTTGACCAGAGGACGAAAGAAGCCCTGGAAACCCTGCTGCAGAACGCGCAAAGGTGCGGAATATCCATGATTTTCCTTTCACAGGGGACGTCTTCTGATCTCCCCGAAGCGGTTCAGGGCTTTTCGCGGTACGACGAGTTCGAAATGGCCTCCGACGTCGCGGGACAGTTTTTTGCCGAAAGGACGACAAACGGCGTCAAAGTCGGCCTTGACCTTCTGCCTCCGCACTGCGAGGCGTTCATCGAAAAAGTGAAGGCCGCTTACCTGGAAGGCGTAAAAATAGACAACACCTGGGCCTGCTGCGAGAAGGACCTGTGGCCCGCGGCCCTGCAGGATTCCTCGGAGGGGCTGAAAATTCCCTTCGCCCTTAATGCCCGCAAACGCCTTGAGGATTTGGAGCTGGGCGGAGCTCTGACCGCTCACGGCCTGTTGTCCGGGGCAACGGGTTCGGGAAAATCCCAGACGCTGCATATGTTAATCGCCTCAATCACCATGCGTTATCATCCGGACGACGTGGAGCTCTGGCTCATCGACTATAAAAAAGTGGAGTTCGCCGAGTACCTGAACAACCTGCCGCCTCACGTCAGGCTCATCGGTCTTGAACGCAGCGCGGAGTTTACCTTCAGTTTACTGGACTTTATCCGCGTGGAGTTCGAGCGCAGAAGCGACCTGTTCAAAAATTCAGGCGTGAGCAACATCACGGAATACAAAAAGAAATTCGGAGTCCGCAGCCTTCCCAGGGTTATTCTGGTCGTGGACGAATTTCACGTGATGACACAGGCGATCAGAGAAGCGCCGCAGTACGTCGAAATTTTGGAAAACATTCTTTCCGAGTACCGCGTGTTCGGGCTTTCCTGTTTCTTCAGCGACCAGGCGGTGAGCGACGGTCTCAGAGGGCTCACTGAAAAGGGCCGCATTCAGCTTCGCACCCGCATCGCCATGAACAACGACGCGAGGGAGATACGGGCAACGCTTGACCTGGACTCCGCGGGTTACGATGAAACGCTCAAACACAAAATGGCGAGGATGAGACCTGGCGACGTCATATTCAGGAAATTTAAGGAAGACACCAGGGGAGAGATTCAACCCGTCATCGACAGGTATCGTACGGTGCTGATTTCCCGGGACGAGCGCGCCCTCGTCGCCCGGCGCGTAAAAGATACGGTGGGGGACTTCAGGGAAAAAGACCTGATCGTCGTCAACGGTCAGGATAGAAGTTTCTTCGACCTCAGGCTGATCGAGGCTTACGAGTCGAAACAACGTCTCGCGCTGGACAGACAAATTCCCATACATCTGGGAACACCGTCGAACCTGGAGCCGTGTTTCTGGTTCCCCCTCCTCAGAAACGTGGGCAACAACATCATGCTCATCGGCGGGATGGAGGACAACAGCCACGAAATGAGAGCGAGTCTTATCCACCACACCGTCCGCAGCTTCAGGCGGCGGGCCGGAAGCAAAGTGATCTTTTTCGTCGACGTCAACGACGAGCTGTACCGCGACTATGGCTCCCTGTTCACTTCCCTCTGTGATGAAAATGTCAGAGAAATCACAGACCTCAGAGAAATCTGCACCGTTGTGGATGAACTGTCGAAGACAGCCCGCCCCGGAGGCAGGCGGTCTGACGCCGGAGACCTGCTGCTGGTGTGGATCGGCCTGGACGGTTTGGCCGAGGACTTCAGTATGTGCCCGGAAAAAAAGACAAAATCGAATTCGGGAGAGAAGCGCGAAAATTCGCAGGACCATTTGAACGACATCGACAATCTGCTGAACGAAATCGAAGGGAAACTGGCCGGGTACGATTCCGGGCTTTCCGCTCCCGCCGGAGGGAAAAGCGATAACGGAAAAGGCGATGAAGAGGAGAATACGGCCTACGACGCCCGGGACGACATCAGAGACATCATATTCCGCGGGCCGCGGGTTCAGGTGCATACGCTCGTCACCTATCCTTCCGTGCTGCTTCTCAACCGGGCGCGGTTTATCAATACGGACCACTTCGCGCATAAAATCGGCCTCAGGATGACGATGGCCGAGTCGCAGGAGTATCTGGGCCGCGGGGCATGGGCGGCGGAACTGGATAAAATCTCGGCGGCCTGCAGCAACGGCGGCGCGGATATCCGCACGTTCAGACCCTATCTGCCGCCGAAGGAGGAATCGCGATGAGCGACATGGTCGTCAGGGACTACGTTGAAATGGAGAAATGCGCGCAGAAAATCGACGAATATTCCGCGGACATGAGGAGGGTCTGCGCCGGACTCAAAAACGCGGTGTCTCTCTCGGCTCCCCTTATGAAAGACGAGGACGCCCGCAGGGTTTTAACAGGGATCGAAACGCTGGCCACCGAGCTGATTCGGGACCTGCCAAGGGCGGAATACGCCGCCGAAGCGCTTCGACGGTCCGCAAAACCCCTGCGGGAGGCGGTCGAAACGATCCGACAGTTACGCCGGTGAGCGAAGGAGAAGATGGAAATGGCGGAGTTGATAGAAACTTCACCGAAGGCCGTTCTGGAACTCGCCAGAGAGATAGGCCGCGGAATGAAAGAGGTCCGGCGCCTGAACGACGAACTGACGGCGAGCGTTAAAGCCCTGGGGACGACGTTTCAGGACGAGGGGTATTTAGTCATACGGGATTACGTCATGCAGACGCAGAAAAAAATTCAGGACGTGGAGTCGGGCGACGGTTCCGGCCTGAATTTTAAGACGGTGATGAAAAAACTTGTCGAGTACGCGGAACTGCTGGAAAACGCCGTGAAAGCCACGAGATAAGAGCCTGTTTCGAGGGCCTGGAGCGGAATGACGAATGACAGAGGATAAAGGTGAATGAATTGGGCGGATATGGAATACTGATAATCATAATACTGTCCGTTGTGTGGTGGTTCTGGGGCTGGACCGGAGTGATAGCGTCCATCGTTGCGGCTGTTGCGATTCCAGTCCTGTGGAGCGTAATCGGGGACGATATAAAAAAGGCGAACGCCTACAAAAGACGGCAGGAAGCGGAAAGACAAAAGCGCCTTCCGGAGGTCGTGCAATCCATGACCCGGAAGGAGAAGCAAATTGAAAACGAGCGGAACAGGCTGGAAACTCTGCGGGAAAAGATAAAACGGTTTCCTTACATCAACGGGGAGAAGCTGAGTGCTTTCGGAGACGACGGCGAATGGCTTCCCCTGGCGGAAGAGGACCGGCAGGAGCGCGAAGAGGTGGAAGGCCTGATCGGCGGGATACAGAGCGCTCTAAGCAACCTTTTGTCCCTTGGAAAAGAGTTTGAGGCTTTGAAGAGCGAGAGAAGGAGACTGGACCCGACTTTTCGTTGATCGGGAAAGGTGAGGCTTGAATGACTCAGATCGATACGAACATTGGAGCCATCGAATACCTCCGGCGGAGAATGCAGGAAATGGTAAGAGGTGCAGTTGACGCCGTCGAGTCGAGAAGAATACACTATAACAGGCTGATGAACCGCTTGTCCGACGAGAGCCGGCGCGCGAAAACAATAAGTGGAACGTGCAGGGGAATTCTCGAAAGAGCCAGAGAAAATCTTCTTCGAGCGCAGCAGATGTTGTCCGCCGCGGAACAGCAGCTTCAATGGGCGCTTCAGGCTCTCGCCGAGGCGCAGGCGGTCCTCGCAGATGCAAGGCAGGAACTTGAGGCCGCAGTGAAGGCTCAGAAAGAGGCTGACCGGCATCCTGAAAGAATCGGCGACGGCGGCGCTGCGGTGGCGGTGGCACAATTGAAGGTAAACGTCGCCGCCGCTGAAGTGGCTGCCTGCGCAGTACGTGTGAACGCGGCTCACCTGGAAAAGGAAAGAGCCCAGGCAGAAGTACAGAATGCGGAAAGCGAAGCGTCCCTCGCGGAAGGAGCCTGGCGGACAGCCGAAGAAAACAGCAGAGCCTGCGAAAAACTGCTGCGGGACACGGAAGACGCCGGCCGCGGTCTGACGGATATGGAGGAAGAACAGGACAGGATTTTAATCCCGTCGGGGAAAAAAGGAGCGGAAACGCTGGACAGGGTGGCGGAGCTGCTTCGGAAATCGCGACAGAACGGACGATGACCGCTGCCGGCAGAGGTGAAAAACAAAGGTCAATTCGATGTATAATAGCGCCGTTATTTATTCTCAAAGATTTATTCTCAAAGGAGTGATGACATGTCGATTCGTGATATTTTGAAAAACGAAATCGATTCTCTTTCGGACGAGGCTCTTTTTGAGGTGAGAGAATTTGTGCTGCGCAAAAAAGAACAGGCTGAACCCTTTCAGGACAATAAGAAAAAAATGGCCATGCAGTGGCTGAACCACACGTGGGAAGCAAAGAATTTCGAGCCGATAAAAAGGGAGCAGGTCCATGACCGGGTATGATTTTTTCGACACGACTATTTTCCTGCACGCGAAATTCGACGACGGTTCGAAGAAACACGACATCGCGAGAAATTTAATACAGGATGGAATATATCAGGATTCGATAGCCGCCAGCATTCAGGTCATCGACGAGTTTTCCGTCAACGCTCTGAAAAACGGAGTGAGTCCGGCTGACGTGGGCGCCGCCGTCGAAACAATGACGCGGTCGTTCCATGTTTTGCCGCTGACCAGGGAAACCGTTTATGAAAGTCTTCGTCTGATGAATCGATATAAACTTTCGTTTTGGAACAGTATGATCGTTTCAGCCGCCTGTCGGGCCCAGTGCCGCGTGTTGTATACCGAAGACATACCAGATGGTCTGGTCATCGACAGAGCTTTGACGGTGAGAAATCCGTTTATAAAAAACCCTTACCAGTGACAGGCTGCTTTTTTGGAAATCCGGGAAGGGGCGAGAATTTCCCGGATTTCGCTGCGCTAAATCGGGGTGAACGTCGTCGCGTTCGTTTTTTGGCTGTTTGGGGGACGATCGCACTCCGACGTTGTCGCTGTCCGGCGACAGAAATCCGCCGTTTTTTCCCACCAGATTGACTTTTGACCTGACGAGCATATCATATAGTATCTGGAATATTAACAATACCAAACAATATCAAATAATATTGAGGTGTTCTGAGTGAGAAATGTGAGTATCAGGGCAAAATTGGTATTGAGTTTTTCAGCCCTCGTGATTATCGACATTCTTTTGGGCATTTACGCTCTGCATCTGGTGGGGGTGCTGCAGTGGCGAGTCGAGGACTCCAACGAATGGCTGGACGGAATTGTGCAGATCTGCGGCATCGAAACCAACGCGAACGCCGTCCGACGTTACGACCTCAATTTCATGTTTTCTAAAAGCAGCCGCTCGGAAGCGGAGATCTCCGGAAGAGACAAGGCCCGGTCAGAAGCGGAGACGATCATCAGAACCTACGCGGACGAGGTGGAAACTCTCGAATACGACGCGGAAGAGCAGAGAGAACAGGACCGCGTCCGAATTCGGGCCGTCGGAGACGCCTGGCAGAATTACATGACCCTTTCGAATAAGCTGATTCAACTGTGTGAAGAAAATAAAATGGAAGAAGCCTTTTCCGTGAACCGGCAGGCCGTGGAGGACTTCAACGTCTTTGGCGAAGCCCTGCAGGAGCTTTTGCGATACAGCGAGGAGGGCGCGGCGGAGGGCCAGCGGCTGAGCAAAGAGATTTACACTCAGGCCTGGAATACGCTTATTGCGGTTCTCTGCGGGATTACGCTGGTTTCAATACTGGTCGTGTGGCTGCTGACGAGAAACATCAAACGCTCCGTGAACGAACTGCTCCGCGTCTCAAGAGCTCTGCAGGAAGGCAATCTGACCATCAGCGCCCGGGAGTACGCCAACGACGAGTTTGGGCTTCTGTCCCGACAGTACAACCAGACCACGGCCAACATCAAAGAGCTGCTTTCCAATATTCAACTGTCGGCGGAAAATCTGGCAAATAAAGCGAAGGACCTCACCCGGAACATGGAAAAAACCGCCTCGGGAACGACGACGATCGTGGAGGATGTGGAAACGGTCTCCGCAGAGGCGAAAAAGCAGAATACGGAGGTCGAGTCCCTGACGTCCCTGCTGGCAAAAATATCGGAGCACTTCGATGCAGCAAAGACAAGCCTTGACGATGCCGCTCAGTCGGCGGGCGGTTCCGTCGAAAAAGCGAAAGCGGGTCACGGACTGGTAGAAAAGGCCGTCTCTCAAATGACCCTGATTGAGGAGGCGGTCAACATGTCTGGGGAGATCGTAACCGCTCTCGGGGCGCGTTCAGACGAGATCGGGCAGATCGTCGCCACCATCGCCGGTCTGTCCAGCCAGACGAATCTGCTGGCCCTGAACGCCGCCATAGAGGCCGCCCGGGCAGGAGCCCAGGGACGCGGTTTCGCGGTGGTGGCAGAGGAAGTCAAGAAACTGGCCGGCGCTTCCCAGATTGCGGCTGAAAAAATCGCCGGTCTGATCGCCTCCATTCAGGAGGAAACGACCAAAGCGGTCAAAGCCATGGAAGCCGGACGCGAGGAGGTTCATCGGGGCTCGGAAGCCGTGAAGGAAAGCGGCGGGGCCTTCAGCGATCTGGCCGGCATTTCCGTGGAGAGTTTCGAGCGGCTCCGGACCATGACCGGCAGCATGCAGAACATGGCGGCGGAAGCCTCCAACGCCCTTTCCGCCACACGCAACATCGAAGCCGCCAGCAGAGAAATCGCGGGTAATTCCCAAAACATGGTGACCGTCACGGAAGAGCAGGCCGCCGCGTCCTCCGCGATCTTCGACGCCGTCAACGACCTGACGGTTATCGCGGACGAACTTCTCGACGCGACCCATCGGTTCCTGGTCTGAATTAAGCGGTTATTTCCATATTATTCGGTTCCAGACCGGGATTGTTCGATCTGGAACCGTTTGCTTTCGTGCAGGTCAGCTCACGGCAGGTCAGCACACGTTGAAGTTGACGTATCGATAGCCCGCCAGAACGTCGGCGGCTTCCTGGCCATATTCGGCGGCGAAATCTGCCAGCACCTTCGCGTTGACCTCTTCTCCCCTCTGGCCCCGGACGGCGGCCGTGACCTCGTTGTAGGCCCAGTAGGAATGAGCGCAGTGATACTCGAAACTGTGGAGGTATTCCTTCTTTTTTGTGACGTTGGGTTTCGACGCGTAATTCGTGTCGGAGATCCGATGGATACAACAGTCGCTTTTGTGAAGGGTCTTTTCCACCGTGTAGGTTAGATAGGGATTGAAGCCCCGACAGATGGCGGAGTCCAGATGTTTGCAGTATTCATGGCCGGCCTCCGTCAGTCCCATTTCTTTGAACTGAAGGTGCCAGGGGCAGCGGCTGATGCGGATCACAAAATCCGGAGAAATCGCCTCCACAACGGATTGATTCGCGCTCTCGGCCGCGATGATCTCCGGCGTGTTGACCCACTCCCCGTATTCCATATACGTCTCGTACGTGAGCTCTTTTCCGTCGCGCAAAGCCCTCTGAGCCATCCTTCGCCCTCTTTGCCCGGCGTAGTACTGGGTTGCGTGAATGAAAATTCCGACTCCGACGTCGCCGAAGGCCTCTGTCAGCCGGACATAGTATTTTGCGGCGATAAAAGCGTGGGTCTTTTCTGTGAATGTCAAAGGATACCCCTCCTTCAAAATCTATGTTAGTTATTAAAAATCACTGCCAGCTAACTCTTCATATTCCGGATTTTTTTCGCGTGAACCATTTTGGCGATGAAGTAACCCGCGATGACGCAGAAGAGAACCTGAGCGTAAGAGCCTCCCAGCGGCAGAACGGAGAACATCCCCTTCGTGTTCATGACCCGGAAGATGACGGCAATGGGAATGAGGAGAAGAGAAGATTTGTAGTCCAGCATGATTCGGGAAACGCACATGGCGCCGAAGAGCGCGGGCAGCAGGTAGTTGAGGGACCGAACCACAGGAGCCGGAAGCGTCCGCAGAATCAGATCTCCCGCGATGGCCACCAGGGTCATGACCGTCAGGCTTATGAATATGGAAGTCGTGATGGCCAGACAGCTTATGATCGTCCCTTCAGGGGTTCCGGCCTCCACCTCGGCGGCGGAGAGAGCGGAAGTGGCCGCCGGAGCCCGAATTTCCTTCGAATTGCCGGCGATATAGGTCAGATACATCCCCGGGATGTGGAGGATGGGGAAAAGCGTGATAGGATCGACGATATACCAGGCGAGCATGGCGGAGCAGATGGCGATGGTTCCCGACAGGACGCTGTCCCAGGATAGGGAAGCTCCGTAATAAAACACCAGCGCCGCGGCAGGGATATAAATGAGAGGAATAGAGACCCATGAAGTGATCTTGCCCCACCGGATGATGTAAGGCAGATATTCGTTCTCATAGATCTTGTTTTGTTCCGTATTCATCTGTTTTTCTTCCTTTCTTCACCGTTTTGGGCGACTTGTTTCGGGCTAAAAAATGCCTTCCGTCAAAGTGGCGACCACCATGCCGACCACCATGCAGATCGTGAGTCCCCATTCCCGGATCCATTGTTTTTTCGCTTTTGCGTTGTAGGACTGAATGAAATACATGGCCGCGCCTCCCGCAAGAACGGCCAGAGCCTGATTTTTAAAGGGATACAGCCTGTCGAGGGTCATGGAAGAATAAACGCCGATGAGAGCCCCTGTTCCCAAAATTGGGACGATAGCGGCGTTTCCTCCCGCCATGAAGGAGTTGACCTTCTCCATTTTGTCGGAGCACACCGCCCCGAAAACCACCCACCCGATGCAGCCCGCGGTCATGACCATGGCGGCGGTGGCGAGGTAATCGGCGGTAAGAGGAGAGGATCCCAGCTCCAGCCCCATGCTCTGTCCGGCGATAGTGGCGGCCTGAAGCTCGTAAGTGACTGAACCGATGAAGTCCACCCGCAGCCAGGCCAGAGGCGCGCCCACGTAGAGCATGAGGGACAGCATGGCGGTCAGCATCACGAAGCAGGGACCCACGGAGGTCACTGAAGCGCTGCGTATGGCCGCATTAACCTGCTGTTTCGTCAGGCCGATTTTCAGGGCATCAGATTTGCTTTTTCGGAAGAACAGCCATGACTGATAAAACACGATCAGAATTCCGGGCGCGCAGGCAAACCACATGATCAGACTGTTCGCCATAGCATTGTATTCCGGTGAAGTCATTTTCTCCATCCATCCTTTCCTGAATGCACGATATTATGTTTCTCATTTTTCAGATGTCAGACAACCTACAGCATATCGGAATTTTTGTCAATACATTTTAATTTTATAAGCATATTTTATCGTTAAAAAACTGCTTATAAATCTATACTAATTGCATAAACATGGTTATTTTTTAATTATGACAAAAATTATTTAACTGAGCATAATTATCGAATTGATTTATAACGAATTACGTAATCGCGTACTAATCAATCCCCAAAGCCGTCGTATGCAGTTTTGCGGCGTCAATCCTGTTCATTTTGTTTTTTCGCTATCGTGGCGGGCCTTCCGTTTCAAACAGGAAATGTACTCCGCGACAGGATAGAAGTTTTCAATGTCCTGTTCGTCCGGACAGCGAAACGCCGCCGTACTCTGCGCTACACGGCCGCGACTTCCGGCTCTGGAGTCATCTTCGGATAAGTAAATTGTTCCGGCGCGTGTTCGTGAATTTTCGTCGTCCCCGCCGCGAGAGCGGTTTCGTAATACCAGCATTTATAGTTGATTTTTTCGAGAGCTTTCTGAAGCGCCGCGATCTGTTTCTCCGCTTCGGCTTTGCGCTCAATGAACATGTCGTATCTCTGCCGGATGGTGGAGTCTCCTTCCATGCACCAGTCGAGGAACTGTTTTATATTTTTCAGCGGCAGGCCGGTCTGCTTTAAACATTCGACCACGCTCAGCCACTCCATATCCTCTTCCCTGAAGACACGCGCCCCGCTTGGGGATTTTTCGATGAAGGGAAGCAAGCCCTCTTTGTCGTAATAACGCAGGGTATGCGCGGTCAATCCTGTTTTTTCGGCGGCTTCACTAATAGTCAGACTCATAATATCTACCTCCAACAAAAAAATCTTTCAAAAAGGTATTGACTTCGAGATAACTCTAATGCTTATAGTGGAAGTATGCTCTATGGAGGAAAGCGCGTCAAGAGCATTGGCGAAGTTTCAATGTGGAGGTGATAGTCGTGGTGATGGCGAAGAAGTGCGTGACGGTGATGTTCTCCGCCGCTATAGCGGTTGTTTCGATTTTTTGCGGCGTATGTTGGAGCGAGACAGGAGGAAACGATATGAGGGACGAAATTCAATCGGTTGAGTCTGAACAGATTTTCCCGTTGGGAGAAAAGAACGACGCTTTCGCTCAATACTTTATCGGGCGGAGCTACCTGAAACCGCTTACGAGCGAGGGAGTATTCATCGCGAATGTGACCTTCGAGCCGGGTTGCCGCAACAATTGGCACATTCACCGCAAAAGTGGGCAGATTCTGTTGTGTACGGCTGGTTATGGCTGGTATCAGGAGGAAGGGAAACCGGCTCAGGCGCTCAAGCCCGGCGATGTCGTGAATATTCCGAAAGACGTGAAACACTGGCACGGCGCGTCGAAAAACAGTTGGTTCTCTCATCTTTCCTTGAGTCTTCCCGTTGAGGGGGCTTCAACCGAATGGCTTGAACCCGTCAACGACGAAGTTTATTTGAAACTGGATGCGGATGCCGGACGCGCCGACAGGAGTAGCAAAACAATAAAGAAGCTGGGAATCGATGAACGCGCCGTGAATGGTTTATTCCCTGAGTTTGCCGCGATAAAAAACCGCTTTCTGTATGGCGATGTCTGGTCTCAAGGCACGATGGACGACAAGTTGCGTTCTCTCGTGACAATCGCCGTTTTGATTACCGTCGAGGGCGCTGATTTGGAGGAACAGCTTCTTGCCGCGCTTAAAATCGGGGTAAAGCCGGCGGAACTTCTGGAGGTATTTCATCAAGCCGCGCCATATATCGGTTTTCCGAAAACTGAAAAAGGTCTTGCCGTGCTTGGGAAAGTATTTCTGGGCGAGGATATCGAAATGCCGCTTGAGAGCAACACCACCGTTACAGAAGATGACCGTTTGAATAAAGGCATCGACGCGCAGAAAGCGATATTCGGGGAAGTGATCGACGCAATGAGGGCAAACGCCCCGGACGACCTGAAGTTCATTCAGGATTATCTTTCGGCGTTTTGCTTCGGCGATACCTATACCCGCAAAGGTCTCGATCTGAAAACTCGTGAGTTGATAACCTTCGTATGCCTTGCCGCTTTGGGAGATTGTGCGCCGCAATTGAAGTCTCACGCTGCGGGAAACTTGGCTGTCGGCAATGATAGGAAGGTTTTGCTGGGCGCTTTGAATCAGAGCTTGCCGTATATTGGTTTCCCCAGGACATTGAACGCTATTGCCGTGGTCAATGAGGTCGCGAAATAACGAAAGCGAATCTACCGGAAAGAAGGGCTGATTATGGGAAAAATTGAAACGCGGAACTTTGGCAACGGAGAGATTTCTCTCCTGGGTTTCGGGTTAATGCGCCTGCCGTGTCTGGGAAGCTGGGAGGAAATTGACCGGAAAGCGGCGCGCGCATTGATTGAAGAAGCGATTGCCGGCGGCGTCAATTACTTCGATACCGCGTACATCTATCACGTCGGCAACTCGGAAAGTTTGGCGGGAGAAACGCTTTCCGGTTATGACCGTTCTGCATATCATCTCGCCACGAAGATGCCTTTGATGGAGGAAGTGATAAAAAACGCCGGCGGCGTGGACTCGATTTTTAACGCGCAGCTTGAAAGATGCTGCGTTGATTATTTTGATTTTTACCTTCTCCACGGCGTTACTGCGGACGCCTTGCGGATGATCGGGGATTTGAAAATTTACGAAACGCTGGCGAAGAAAAAGACGGAGGGACGTATCCGGCATCTTGGATTTTCATTCCATGACAACCCTGAGCTTTTGCGCCGAATGACGTCGGACTACGATTTTGACTTTGCCCAGATTCAGTTGAACTATTTTGACTGGGAAGCGCAAAGCGCGAAAGAGCAGTACGAAATTTTGGAGGGCAAAAAAATACCGGTTCACGTAATGGAGCCGATTAAAGGCGGAACTCTCGCCACGTTGCGTCCAAGGGCGTTGAAGATTTTTGAGGAAGCCGATTCTCACGCAAGCGCCGCGTCCTGGGCTTTGCGCTGGGTCGCGAGTCTTTCCGGAGTACAGGTGGTTTTGAGCGGAATGTCCGCGATGGAACAATTAAGGGACAACATCAAAACCTTCACGCCTTTCAAGCCGCTTACGGAGGAAGAGTACGCGGTGGTTGAAAAAGCTCTTGCCGAATTCAAAAAGACCGCCGCCGTGCCCTGCACCGGATG
>JAISUO010000083.1 GCA_031272035.1 Synergistaceae bacterium | reverse complement strand
CAGGCAATTCGGCTTTAAACGTTCTGCGAGTATCAATTAACACCAAATCGAGGTTAAAGGCCCGGACCGCAGGTTTCGCCTCGTGAAGATGATACCGCTCGCCTCACATTCGGGGCAGCTTCACGGGGACGCGGTCCGCGATGGTGAGGCTGTTTTCCGTGACGTCGCAGTCCATGGCCGTGATCCGGACTCCCGCCGCCTTCGCCGCGGCGAGAGCTTCGCAGAAAGCCGGATGATTGGCGACGCTGGGCGTGAAATACCGCACATCCTTCATCTGTATCACGAAGACGACGTGGGCCTCGTAACCCTCCTGAAGGCTCCGGATCAGCTCGTTCAGGTGTTTGACTCCCCGAACCGTTGGCGCGTCGGGAAACAGCGCGACGCCGTCGTTCTCCAGAGTCACGCCTTTGACTTCCATGAATATTTTCCGTTTTTTCCGCTTCCGGGTCTGACGCGTTTCCACGTAAAAATCGAAACGGGAGTCGCCGTATTTCGTTTCGGGCCTTATCCGCTCAATGTCCTTCAGATACCTGCCGGACCGAAGGTGCTCCATCCACACCCGATTGGGGGCCTGGCTGTCCATGTTGACCAGCCGGCGGCCCTTTCGGACGGAGATCAAATCGTACTTCGTGGAGCGACCGGGGTTGACCGCTCTTTCCGCGTAAACCGCCGCTCCGGGGATCAGCAGCTCCCTGCAGCGTCCGGTGTTTTTCACGTGGCATATTTCCACCTGGCCGTCGATTTCCACCTCGGCGATGAACCGGTTGGGCCGGGCAAGAAAAAAACCGGCGCGTATGCCGTTATAGATCATCGCGCCGCAAAACCTCCGGTCAGCTCCGGGCTTTGACCATCACTCCCACGCCGTCGGGAATGGCGGTAATCGTCGCTTTGGGGTTCTTCAGGAGCTCTTCCGCTTTTTTGACCGCCTCCTCAATGGAGTGGGCGGGAATCAGCTGGAACTCCCGAACCATGTCGTCCGGCGCGTCCGAAATGTAGATCACCCGGGCGTGCTGCAGAACCCGGGCCAGAATCTGGGATTCCCACTGGTCGATTCGGGTTTGCGTTTTCGGGGTTTGCAGGAAGGTTTTCGTCATCCGGCCGAGGTCCTTTTCCTCCGCGAAGGTTTTGTAGAACTCCTCTCCGCCGTGGCCGTCGTTGGATTTTGCGATCATGATGATGACGCCGTCCTTTTTGACCGTGGCCTCCGCGGCCGTCATGCCCTTGACCGCCTGGTAGATATTCTGATCCAGAGGGTAGCCGCCGTTGGTGGAGATGACGATGTCGGCGGGGATGGCGTCGACCTGGCACCGCTCCGCAAGGAACTCCCGCCCGATCCGGTGCGCCAGGTCCACGTCGCCGGCCACCGCGTAAATAACCTCCTTGTCGGCGTTGATGACCACGTTGCAGATGAAGGCGAGGCGGGCGGCGCGGGCGGCGTAGAGCATGTCGATATGAATGGGGTTGCCATCCACGATGCCGGTCCGGGCGCAGGAGCTGTCGATGAACTCCGCGTTGTGGTTGTAGAGCACGGTCTCCCGGTTCACGATGCCGGGCAGTACGCTTTTTCTGCCGCCGGAGAAGCCCGCGAAGAAGTGGGGCTCGATGAAGCCCTCGGACACGAGAAGGTCCGCTTCGGCGGCGAGTTTATTAACGATGATCTTTCCGCCGGAGGGGAGTTTGCCCAGATAAACAACCTCGGAGGTGTCGCAGTTGTGGATGACGATGTGCTCGCGCTCCACGATTTCGCTTCCAAATTTGTTGATCAGCTCTTCTTTTGTGGTCTCCCGATGGCAGCCCGTGGAGACGAGGATGGTGATTTTCGCGTCCGGACTGCCCTTCCGGATCTCCGCCAGCATGGAGGGCACGATGAATTTGCTGGGGACCGGGCGGGTGTGGTCGCTGGCGATGAGGACCACGTTGCGCTTTCCTTCCGCCATGATGCTCAGCGGCGGGGTTCCCGCGGGGTTGCTCAGGGCCTGATCCACCAGTTCTTTCTGAGAAGCGGCAGCCCTGTAACTGTGCATTCGGGAAACCAGCTCTCCCTTGAAGCGGTCGTCGGGAATCGTGTAAGTGAGGGATTCCTTCCCAAAGGGAAACGAAACTGTCGGCATAAAATACCCCTCCTTCATTTTTTGAATGACCAATATCTGCTGCTGCCAATCGACACAAAACCAACTATATGATACCCGATAGCCGGCTGAAATCATATATATTCCCTTGTTGAATTTTTATTACGACCGGTCTATACTGGTCAATTGAGGTGAGAGTAATGCAAATCGTGGGAGCTTATGAAGCAAAAACAAAATTGTCCGCTCTGCTGGACAGAGTCGAAAGCGGCGAGTCATTTATGATCACCCGGCATGGCAGTCCCGTTGCGGTGCTGACCAGGCCGGCGGAAGATCAATTTACCAACGCTCAGAAAGCTATAGAAGGACTGCTGGCCACACGCCAGAAATTCGCACAGGCATTCGAGGGTCTGGACAGTCAGGGAGTAAAAGCCCTGATCGAAGAAGGGCGCAGGTAATGAGGACATCCTTCGTCATTGACGCTTCGGTGATCATTTCGTGGCGCGACCCGAGACCGCAGGAGAGTTATGGGCAGAACATTCTGACCCTCATGAACAGGGAAAGCGCCATTGTGCCGGTCATATGCTGCATGGAAGTCAACAATGTTTTGCGGCAATTCGAGAAACGGGGATTGATTACCCGCGAGACGACGCTGGAAACCATTGAGCTCATCTCCGGCCTCCCGATCAGCGTGGATGAAGCGCCTGTGAACTTCAGAATGCCGCGGGTGGAGGCGTTGGCGCGCAGGTATGATCTGACGATTTACGACGCCTGTTATCTGGAGTTGGCCGCCCGGCTTGCTCTGCCGCTGGCGACGATGGACAGCAAACTGATCGCCGCTTTAAAAAATGCCGGACTCGCCCTGAAAACCGCCTGACAGGATACCCGAAAACGTATGAGACAAACAATCCCGCGCCGGTGCTTTCGACGCGGGACCACTTTTGTGTATTTACTTTTAGTCTTTTACTTCTTTTACTGGGAGGCCGGCGTGGAATCCTGCTGCTGCGTCACCTGCGTGACGGGGGTCACGTGCCCGCGCCGGTGCAGCTTCAGGTCCTCATGGCGCCCCACGGAAACCCAGAACATCACCGCCAGCGCCACGACGAAGGCCGTGAGGACGAAGTACTTCACCCAGCCGGGAACAGGCCCCTCCGGGCGAAGGTGCCCTTCCTCCACGTCGCGCTTGTGGTTGAGGGCCATCGCGTAGAAAACGATGGTCGCGATAACGAAAATCAGCGACCAGCGGGTCTGCTGCCCGTCTGAACCCACCATGGCCCAAAGGCTGTACACGGACGCGATAATAATAATTACGGAATATTTGAAATAAGATTTGTTGTCCATCTTATGCCAGCCCAGAACCTTCAGGGCCACGGCCGAGTAGATGTAGGGCAGCAGGGTCATGATGACCGCGATGGAGGCGATTTTGCCGAACTGGCTGCTGGCCGTGGGGGACATGGTGGCCAGCACCTGAACCGTCATGAAACAGGCCACCAGAGTCAGGCCCATGGAGGGAACGTCCTTCTCGTTGACCTTCGCGAAGAGGCTGGGGAAAAGGCCGTCGTCCGCCGCCGCCTTCGCCGTCTGGCCCACCAGCAGGGTCCAGCCCGCCAGAGAGCCCAGGCACCCGATGGCCGCGCAGATCGCCACGGCCTTTCCGGCCACAGGCCCCAGCGCGATCTGAGCCGCGTCGACGAAGGGCGCCGAGGAGGCCACAAGGTCTTTGTTGGGGATCATCCCCATGATGACCGTCGAGCTCAAAACGTAGCAGACAGCCGCAATGAGCACGCCTCCCACCGTGGCGATGGGGACATTTTTCGAGGGGTTTTCCACAACTCCGGCGGAGACCGACGCGCTTTCAACGCCGATGAAGGCCCAGAGCGTGAAGTTGAGCGTGGCGCCCACGGCCCCCAGGGCGCTGTGCCCCGAAACGTTCCAGCCCGCCGCGTAGACCGACGGCTTGAACCAGAACCAGCCGATAATCGCGATTCCGATGATGGGAACCAGAGCGAAGGACGTCGTGCAGGACTGAATTTTCCCAACGGTTTTAGGGCCGAGAATGTTGGCCCAGGTGAAAAACCAGATGACCACGATCTGGGCGAGGGCCGAAATCAGCGGGTCCTTCAGCTCGGGGAAAAAGGCTGTCAGGTAGCCGATGCCCGCCACGGCAAGCCCTGCGTTGCCCACCACGTTGGCCAGCCAGTAAATGAGGTTGGTCTGATAGCCCATGTAGTCGCCAAAGGCCTTTCGCGTGTAGGCGTAGGGGCCGCCAGCTATGGGGTCCAGAGCCGCCAGCTTCGCGAAGACCAGCGCCAGCGACACGGAGCCCACAATCGTGACGATCCACCCCAGAAGCGCGATACCTCCCGTGGCGGCCAGGTTGGCGGGGAGCATGAACACCCCTGAACCCATCATGTTGCCGGCCACCATCAGCGTCGCGGCGACCAGGCCAATTTTGTTGGAGCTCTTCGCTCCGGCGTCTTCCGCCATTGTTCATGCCTCCTTTACGCACAAAATGTGGTATTTTCCGTCCTTCACTTCCACGCCGTGGGTATCGTGGGCAAAGCCGGGGAAACGCGCGTCAAACGACTCCAGCGAGCGCAGATAGGCGATCATGGGGCTGTCGTCCGGCCCCGCGTTTTCGCCTGGCATCAGAAGCGGAATCCCCGGCGGGTAGGGCACGACTCCCGTGGCCACGGTGCGGTTTGCGAGTTTGTCCAGCGTTACGGACTCGACGCTGCCCTTCACCAGAATTTCGTAGGCCTCCACCGGGCTCATTTTCGGCTGAGGCAGCACGGAAAAGGCCCTTGACAGATAAGCGGTGGTCTGAAACTCGTTCATGGCCCTGAACATCTCGTCGGCCAGGTCGCGAAGCCCCATTTTTCCGTAATGGTCGGGGGACGCCTCCAGCAGGCCGGGCAGCACTCTGGACAGGGGGGCGTTGTCGTCGTAATCTCTCTTGAACTCCAGCAGCGCGTTCAGCAGGGAGCCCCATTTCCCCTTTGTGATGCCCATGGAGAAGAGGACGAGGATGGTGAAATCGGTGGTTTTCTCCACCACGATGCCGTCCTGGTCGAGGTACATGGTGAGGATGGAGGCCGGAATGCCCTGCTTCAGGAGCACGCCGTCGTCCCCCATGCCGGGGGTGAGGATGGAGACCTTGATCGGGTCCAGCATGCAGTAGCCGTCCTCCAGACCCTCGAACCCGTGCCATTTTGCTCCGGGGTGCAGGACCCAGCAGTTCGGGTTGCCCGTCAGAATCTCCTCCGAGGCCTCGTAGAAGGGGATGGTCTTTCCGTTTTCCTGCACTTCGTCCGGCTGCCAGGTGGTGAAGAACCAGTCGTTTTTCTCCTGATAGGTGCGGTGGAGGCGCGACAGCATCTGGCGGAAGGCCACCGCCTCGCGGATGGAGTCCGTGGTCAGCGAGTAGCCCCCCGGCCCGTCCATCATGGCCGCGCTGACGTCGTTGGAGGCGATGATGGCGTACTGGGGCGAGGTGGAGGAGTGCATCATGAAGGATTCGTTGAAACGCTCGTGAGAAATGCTGTTGCGCCCGTCCCGAACGTGAACCATGGACGCCTGGGAAAGGGCCGCCAGCAGCTTGTGAGTGGAGTGGGTCGCGAAGACGGTGGGGCGGTCTTTGGAATACTCCGCCGGGTCGCCGTGCATGGCGAATCGCTTCGTGTAAATCGGGTTGAATCGGGCGTAGCCGTACCAGGCCTCGTCGAAATGCAGGCGGTCCACCGTTTTCCCCAGAAGCTCCTCCACCCGGGAGACGTTGTAGCACAGGCCGTCATAGGTGGAGTTCGTGATGACCGCGTGGACGGGGGTGGGGTCGATGCCCTGCCGGACCAGAGCGTTGTCCGAGATGCTCTTTTTGACGACCTCCGGCGTCAGTTTTTCGGGGTAGATCGGCCCGATGATGCCGTAGCGGTTGCGGGAGGGCATGAGGTACGTGGGAATCGCTCCGGTCATGGTCATTGAGTGCTCCACGGACTTGTGGCAGTTGCGGTCGCAGAGGACGACCTGATCCCGGGTGACGCTGGCCATGAGGATGATCCGGTTCGACGTGGAGGATCCGTTGGTGACGTAGTAGGTGCGGTGAGCGCCGAAGACCTTGGCTGCGTACTGCTCCCCCCTGCCGATGGGGCCGGAGTGGTCCAGCAGGGACCCCAGCTCGCCCACGGAGATGGACAGGTCGGACCGCAGCAGATTTTCCCCGAAGAAATTGAAAAACGCGCGCCCCACGGGGGACTTCAGAAACGCCGTGCCGCCGGTGTGTCCCGGGGTGTGCCAGGAGTACTCGTGGACGCCGGAGAACTCCACCAGCGCCTCGAACATGGGAGGCAAAAGCATTCGTCTGTAGCGGGCGGCAGCGGCGGAGATGCGCCCGGTGACGAAGTCGGGGGTGTCCTCCAGAAGCCAGATCAGGTCGCTGGCCTTGCCGATGATGTCCACCGGAATCTCCTGCACCGTCCCCCTGTCGGACATCAGAAAAACGGGCAGAACGCTGGACTGGGAGCGAATGGCCTCCATAATGGCGATGGCGTCCCCGTGGTCCTCGTCGCCCGGAAGGTTCCAGTCCAGAATCACCGCCTGGAGGGTCGCGTCGGAGGAGATGATGGCAATGGCGTCGTCCAGAGAGACGGCTTCGACGACCTGCGCCTCCTCTTTGCTCAAATCCCTGATCAGCGCCTGGGCCGCCCGTCCCGTGGCCGTGTTCGCGCCGAGGTCTCTGCACACGAATAAAACTCTGAAACTCAGATTGTTGCCCAACAGATCCAACATGTTTCTCACCCTTTTCCTTTCCCTGCAAATCCTCGCAAAACCTGGCAAATACCCTGCAAATATACGCCTCTCGCCGTATATTTATTTATTGCATTTTTACCTAATTTTCAAGTAAATCGTTATTATTATAAACTATTTAAAATATTTCTAACGGGGATTTTACCTCCACCAGCTTTTCGAGAGGGCCAGTCCGGCCTTGCGGGGCCAGGAGGGGGAGAGGGGCGCGATCTTGTCCCAGAGGATGAAGGAGTAGCTGCGGTCCTCGGGGCCATAGGGGAGGATTTGAGGTCGGGAGAGGCCCAACAGACCCCATTTATCGCCCGCGGCCTCCAGCTCCTCCGCGCCTTTGGGGCCCTTGAAGGCCAAAAGGCGACCTCCCGGGGCCACCAGAGGGGACAGGTACTCGGCCAGAACGGGGGCGGAGGCCAGAGCCCGGGCTCCGGCGAAGACCGCGCGCTCCCGGGCGGAGCGGGCGTAATCCTCGCAGCGCGCCCAGACCACGGAGACGTTGGAGAGGCCCAGAGCCGCGGCGATTTCCTCCGTGGCGCGGCATTTTTTGCGGACGCTGTCCAGAAGCGTCACGGAAAGGTCGGGTCTGCACATGGCCCAGACCATGCCGGGAAGGCCGCCCCCGCTGCCCACGTCGATCACGCCGCCGCCTTCGGGCAGCAGCGGCACGGACCACAGGGAGTCCGTCACGTGGACGTCGTAAATTTCACCGGCCTCTCTGGAGCCCGTGAGACGGGCCGTGACGCAGGCGGCCAGAAGTTCCGCGTAGCGCCTCAGCTTCGGCTCCCATAATTTTTCCAGTTCCCTTTTTCCCTCGCGAAGTGTATCCTCAGACGGTCCGTTCATGAATGGACAGCACACCCTTCTTTTTGTCTGGCCTATTCTATCATTGCATCGTTCCGACGAAACAGGCGACGACGAAAGAGGCGGAAATAACGAAGCGGAAAGGAGAGGGCGAAATGGGTTTTTTTGAGGAGGTTCTGGAGGCGGCGGGGCAGAAGCCGGACTCGGCTGTGGAGCGTCTGGTGCTGGGATGGCACGCCAGCAGTCTCGCGGCCTCCGACGGGCGGTGGGGCGTTGGATTTGTCCCCGCCTCCGCGAAGGAGGCCCACGTGGCCCGGGAACCCCACACGACCATGCTGCTGGAGGGGACGCTGCAGCGTCTGGCGGCTCTTCTGGTCTCTCCCTTCCCTCAGGAGTTTGCCGCGGCCACGGCAGCCTGCGCGGCGCTCTTCCCCTTCCCCGCCGGCGGCTTCCGGATGGACGCCATCATGCCCGCGGCCCGGGGAGATCGGGTGGCCGTGCTGGGGTACGAGCGGGACCTGGCCCCCCTCATGAGGGACTGGGGATGGAAACTGGCCATATTCGACGACCTGCGGCGCAGCCCGGACTGCTTCCCTCAAAAGGACTTCGAGGAGGGCGTTCGGGCCGCCGACTGGGTGTGGCTGACCCCCGACGCCATACGGGACCGCTGGCTGATTTCCACGGCGGACGCCCTGCGTGAAAAAAAAGGCTGCTTTCTTCAGGGGCCCGGTCTTCCCTGTCTGCCGGAGAGCTTCCGCGCCCTGGGCGTCACGCATCTGGTGAACCCCGGCGTCCCGGAGGACCGTCGGGAGCGGCTCTTCGCCCATATTGCCGCGGGGGGAACCCTGTGGCTCTGTCCGGACGTGGAGTGGAAAATTCACTTCACAAGCTCCTGATTATTTCTGACCTTCTGGTCCTCAAATCGTCAATTTGTCGAATATGGGTCTTGCATTTTTCAGACGTTTGAGGTCGTCCACAACATCCACTTATCCACAATTCCCACAAAAAAGGCACTTTTTCCCCCTGTATCCACGTCTTATCCACAGGCTTATCCACTTATCCACAGGGATGCCCGAATGAGATGAGTTTCAGGACTCATATCCGTAAGTAATAAGTTTTATAGTTTGCGCGACTTTTACCGATGTTTTATAATGCGGGACTGAATAACTGGCAAACCGCGCAGGTTGGAGGTCGAGCCGGGTTTGATAAGAAAATTGCTGCTTCGCGTCTGTCTTTTCGTGGTCATCTTTGGAGGGCTGGGGGTGACTTTGATCATATGGGGGCCGCTTTTGCCCCTGGTTCTGCAATACGGGATCGACCACTACGGCGGCGCCGCCGTTCCCGCCCTGACCGTGGACAGGGTGAGCGGAAACCTCGCCGGCGGAATCACCCTTGAGGGCATTGAACTCGTTTCCGGGGACGCCGTTCTCCTGCAGGCCGGCCGTCTCGGGGCGCGCCTCTCCTGGGAGGATCTGAGGCGGGGCGTTCCCTGGCTTTCGGATCTGGAGATGAGCGGCCTGCGGACGACTCTGGAAAACCTGAACCTCCTCTCCGCTCACTACGGCGGCGGAGAGAAGAAGGAAAATTCCTCTCCCCTGGAGCTGCGCCCGATTCGCGTGGAGCTGCGGGACCTGGCCCTGTCCGCCGGCTCGCGTTCCTTCCGGCTGGACGAGGCCCTGCTGACCCCGGAGGGGCGACTGACTCTCTCCGCGGACGCGGCGGGACTGCCCCTGCGGGGAGAGGGAAGCCTTGTTTTTTCGCCTCTCGAAGCCCGTTCTTTCACCCTTTCGGCCGGAACCGGACAGGCCTCTCTTGAGGGCCGCCTTCAGCCCCCCTTCGACCTTCGCGGGGAGTTCCGCTCCCTGAAGCTGGAGGAGTTTCTCTCCGCGTTTCTCCGGAACGAAGAAGGAAAAGAAGAAGGAAAAACAGAAGAAAAAATAAAGGGAAAAGGCAATTTCGACGGAAACTTCAGCTTGCAGGGCGAAGGGGAATCCCTGACGGGCAGGGGCCGGATCGGCCTGACGAGGGGAGAAGTCGAGGGCATTGCCGTGAGCGCCGAAATTCCGTGGAATTACGGAGAGGGTCAGCTTTTCGTCCCCTGGGCGGAGATAAAGAGCCTTTCCGCCGACGTCGCCCTCGGGGTTTCCGCGGATTTGCGTCCCGTTCCTCAGTCCGACCGGTTTTTTGTGCGGGGGACGGCCCGAAACATCTCCATGAAAAAAATCAACGACGCCTTTTCGTCGAAACTGGACCTGAAACCCAGGTTCGACGGGGAGGGGGGCATGGTGGACTTCTGGGTTTCCGGCGACCGGACGGGTTCGACGGCTGGGAAGGCCTTCGTCCGCGTTCCGGATTTTCGCGTGGACGACAGGCAGCTGGTGAAGGGCCTTCGCACCGAAGTTTTCCTGTCGCCGGGGCTGAGGGTTTTCATCCGGGGCAGCGGCGAGGTTTTCGGGGCGCAGCTCACCACCTCCGGGGAGCCTCTGGGGGAAAACGGCCGGCTGCACCCGAAAATGACCCTGTCCCTTGAGGGAATGGACACCGCGCTTCTGGCGGCGGCCCTGCCCGGAGCGGCGTCTCTGGCTCCCTCCGGAAAGGCGTCCCTCACCCTGAACATCGACGACCGGCGGATCATGGGGGCTTTGAGCTCTCCAAAGCTGACGGCCGGGGGAATCACCCTCACGGATTTGTCCGCCGCGGTTCATTTCGACGAAAAACAGGTGATTTTTCTGGACGAGCTGAAGGGCAAACTGGGCAAAGCTCCCCTGAACCTGTCCGGGACGGCCAGCCTGAAAACCGGAGCCCTGTGGTTCGACGGCCTCATCAGCGGGCTGGACCCCGCCTCCCTCCCGCCGCTGAAGGGCAGCGTGTCCGGCCTCTGCGACGTCTCCGCCACCGTGAGAGGAACCCTGAGCTCTCCCCGGGCGGAGGCGGTGATCTCCAGCAGGGAGGTTCGAGTCGGCGACTTTCCCATCCGGCGGGTGAAGCTGGCGGGAAGCTACGCCGGCAGTCGGGTGACGATCCCCGAAACGACTCTGGAGCTTCCGGGCGGCGCGGCGGTCTTTCAGGGGTTCGTGGACCTGCCGAAGCGGTCGGAGCCCGTTCTGAACCTGTCGGGAAGCCTGAAGGGGCTGGACCTGTCCAAAATGTTCCCCGCCGACGGCGCGTCTCCGGGAGGGCGGGTCAGCGCCAGCCTGAACGTCTCCGGGCCGGTAAGCGCCGCCGCCCTGAAGGCCGTCCTCCAGTCGGACCGGATCGCCGTGGCCTCCATGGACGTTCGGGATCTTTACCTCGACTTCGCGGGAACCACGCGGAACGTGGCGGTTCAGACGGTTCGCGCCAAAATCGACGGGGGCTCTCTGGAGGGGCGGGGGAAGGTGACCTTCGACCGTCGGGGGGACATGGACGTGATGATGAAGGTGAAGAATCTGGAGGTCCGCTCCCTGCTGGCGAAGTTCGGGCTCGACGCGGGAGTGGGAGGCAACCTGGACGGGACGCTGCGCCTGTGGGGAACTCCGCGCCGACCAAACGTGACCTTGGACGTGCTGGCCCCCCTGACCGTGAACGAAACGCTGGTGGACCGCCTGTCCCTGACGGTGAGCGCGCCGGAAAGAGGGCGGTTCGACCTGGGAATCCGGGGGGATCTGGGCTCGGCGCGGCTGGACCTGAAGGGCCGTCTCCAGCGGAACAAAGGGGGCTGGGACTACGAGGTGGAAAGCGCCCCTCTGGATCTGGACGGGCTGGTGTCGGCAAAGATGCCCTCCATGAAGGGGACCCTGAAGGGAACGGCCAACGTGAAGGTCACGGGGCGTCTCAACGGCCGCCGGAGCGGAAAGGCGGGCGCGGAACCCGTCAACCTGGCGGTCATGATCCCCTCCCTTTCGGCGGCGGGAGTGACGGTGAAAAATATCCTGCTGCCCCTCCGGTATCTCGGGAACCAGGCGACGCTTCGAAACGGAACCGCCTCGCTGTTCGGCGGAAAAATCACCCTCAGCGGGGACGTGATGCTGAAGGAGCAGGACTGGAAGATGGCGGCGGCGGTGCGGGGGCTGGACTTTGGAGAGGCGGCCGCTCCCTTCCTGAAGGAGGGGAAGGTCGTGGGCAGCGCCGACATCCACGTCAGCGCCAACGGGAACTTCGGGACCCTGATGACCGCCTTCGCTCAGGGGGACTTCAAATCGGGCGGCGGCCATATCAGCGACCTGCCCGTGCTGGCGCTGGTCACGGAGGACAAACGCCTGCCCTTCGAGGAAATTCGAGGCTCCTTCTTCTGGGACGGCAGGGATTTGCAGCTGAACCCGGGGACTCAGGTCACGGCTCCCCCTGGAGCTCCCCTGTACCGCTATTTCGCCTTCAGCGGGCCTCTGGGCATTCCGGGGAAGGGCCTTGGGCTCATCTGCCAGGGGCGCTTCGACATTCAGGCCCTCAACAAGCTTTTGGGGGCCATGAAAAGCGCCTTCCAGCTCATGACGGGGAGCCTGGCGGGAGGAAGCGGCGGCGGGCTGGGAACGTCCCTGATACGGGGGGTGGTGGCGAAGGCCATCGGCTACACGGAGCGGGATTTCGAGGACGTCACGTTCCAGCTGAAGGGAAGCTGGAAGGAGCTGCAGCTTCTGAACCTGACGATCAGCAAATCTCTGGAGACTTACCTGCCTCTGAACCAGTTGAACAGCGACGCCGAGAGGGAGAAGGACACGGAGAGAAAATTCCAGTTCAGCCTCACCATTCCCGCCGGCCCCGGAGGAGCGGAAGATGAAGAAGGAGACACCGAAAATCAGATTAAAAAACAGTTCCTCGACAATCTGCTGAACCAAATTTATTGAAAAATGAGTGCAGAACGTCTGCCGTTATGATATTCTGATACTCTCACCCGCGAACAAACGGGGGAATAAGTGTTTTATCGGAGTGTTTTGTTTTATTGATTTTACGGAATGTGTTTCTGACGAGGAGTATGAGGGAAATGGATTGCGAACTGGCTGTTAAAATCGACGTCGATACCCTGAAGGGATACATGGAGACTATGCCTCGCCTTCTGGATCTTTTGGGAGAACGAAAAATAAGGGCGTCGGTCTTTTTTTCGACGGGGCCCGAAAATTCAAGTGGAATGCTTCAAAAAATTCTCCAGAAAGGACTTTTTGCGAAAATACTGCGTCAGGAGACGCCGCCCATCGTTTTTTCGAACCCCGACATCAT
The DNA here is from genome assembly GCA_031272035.1 of Synergistaceae bacterium. Lineage (NCBI taxonomy): Bacteria > Thermotogati > Synergistota > Synergistia > Synergistales > Synergistaceae > Synergistaceae bacterium. The sequence goes on along the minus strand of JAISUO010000083.1, from coordinate 5,986 downwards.
GAAGCGGACGCTGAACGAGGGGCACGACTGCGGCATTCGCCGGTGGGACGGTGTCAGATGGAAGGAAACCCTTCCCAAAATGTCAAGAGAGGAGATCCGGCAGGACCTGACGAAGTCCGTGGAGGTTTTTTCCGGCGTGGCCGGAACGCCTCCCCAGTGCGCCTCCTCGCCGGGCTTTCAGGTGTCGGTGGACAGCCTGACCGTTCAGGACGAGCTGGGGTTCGTCTACTGCAGCGACGTTCGTGGGAAATATCCCTTTCTGCCCCAGATGGGCGGGGTGGTTTTCCGCACGCTGCAGATTCCCGCCACCCTTCCGCCCTTCGATGGGCTCCGGCAGATGGGGATGGATGTGGAAACCGTGCACGACCGCTACCTTGACCTTCTGGAGCCGGGACTGAACGTCTGCACCATTCGGGGGGAAAAGTACGACGACGCGGCCGACGCGCTTTTCCGAAAATTTTTCGACTGCTGCATCGAGGGGGAGATCCCCTTTGTGACCCTACGGGACGTGGCCCTCCGCCACCGGGGAAGAACCGATCTGGGAATCTGCGACGTGGGGCTGGAGTCCGTTCCGGGGTTCGCCGGCCAGGTGGGGCTTCAGCAGGTGGGGCTTCAGAAAGAGGTTCCGCTTCCCTGAATAAGGAGGACGCGGTTTGCGATTTTCCCTGAAGTCGCTTTTCCTGTGGTCCGTTGTTCTGGCGGTCCTTCTTCTGTGTGTGCAGTTTTTCCGAAGCCTGCAGCAGTCTCCCCTTGTGTGGGAGGGCAACACCCTGAGCCTTTCTCTTGAGCTGTGGGGGCATCTTTACGCGCTCAGAAGCCTTTTGAAGCGCTACATCTACTGGATTCTGGGGTTTTACGCCCTGGTGGCGGGAGCGGTGATTTTTCTGGAGGAACAAAACCCCGACCGGGCGATTATCTGGCTGGGGACGCTGTTGCTCTTTCCCTTCGTTGGGCTGGCGGCCTACGTGATTTTTGGCCCCAACATTCGCGGGGTCCGGCCGCGCTGGCGCATTCACCGAAATTCCCTGTCCCGAAAAAAGGAGCAGAATCCGTTTTCCTCGGACGCCGCCCCGGGGCTGGAGCACCTGCTCTCCGTGTCCTGCGGCTCCGTTCCCACCTTCCGGAACGGGGTAAAAATTCTCCTGAACGGGATTGAAACCTTCTCCGCCATCAAAAAAGCCCTTGCCGGCGCGCAAAAATACATTCACATGGAATATTTTTCCATCGCCTCCGATGAGCTGGGGAGGGAGGTGCGGGACCTCCTGGCCGATCGGGCCCGGTCGGGAGTGAAGGTGCGCCTGATCTACGACGCGGTGGGAAGCTGGCGGGTAGGTCGGGAGTATCTGACGTTTCTGCGGTCCGCCGGGGTGGAGCTCCACTCCTTCATGCCCACGGCCTTCGCCCGTTTCCGCAGCGGCCTCAACAACCGCGACCATCGCAAAATTCTGGTGGTGGACGGGGCCGTCGGTTTTCTGGGGGGCCTGAATATCGGGGACATGTACCTGGGCAAAGACCCGAAAATGGGCCCCTGGCGGGATACTCACCTTCAGTTTTCGGGAGAGATTCTTCAGGAGCTGAACCGGGTGTTTCTCACCCACTGGGGAGAGTGCTCGGGGAAATTCATGGATTACCGGCGCTTTGAATACGCCCCTCCCGGCAGGGAGGAGACCACTCCGGCGCAGATCGCCACCAGCGGGCCGGGGCGGGATTTTCGGGCCATCGCGGACGGCTATTTTCACATGATCGCCTCGGCGCGGAAACGGGTGTGGATCACTACTCCTTATCTGGTGCCGGACTCCGCCATCTGCGGCGCCCTCTGCGTGGCGGCCAGAAGCGGCGTGGACGTCCGGATCATCATCCCCTCAAAGGCGGACCACATTCTGGTTTTCTGGGCATCTCAGTTCAACGTGGACCGGCTTCTGCGGAACGGAGTGCGGGTGTACAGCTACGAAGAGGGCTTCATCCACGCGAAAACCATGGTCATAGACGGAGAAATCGCCTCCGTGGGCACCACCAACCTGGACGTCCGCAGTCTGGAGCTCAATTACGAGGCCCAGGCGTTCATCCGATCCCGCTCTCTGGCGGAGGAGCTGGAGCAGATTTTTACGGAGGACTTCCGCCATTGTTTGGAGGAAAATCCGGCCCAGCGCCAGAAACGCCCCTTCCGCAAAAAACTTCAGGCCTCCGTGGGACGTCTCTGGTCGTCGCTGCTGTAATTCCGGACGGCTCTAACGCCGTCGTTTCCGGCCCAGCTCCCGAATCAGCGTCAGGCGGAACACCTCCGGAAACTCGTCGATGCGGCAGCAGCTCAGGTCGTAGCGGGCCAGAGTTTTGTCCTCCGGCTCGGGGCCTTCCGCCAGCACGAGAAGATTGGTGTCCCGGGTGAGCCCCATCAGCTTCGACACCCGGTCGTATTTGGCCAGAAACTCCAGATACTCGCCGGTCTTGGCCTCGATCCAGAAAACCTTTTCTCCCACCATCAGCAAAAAGTCGAACTCGAAGTTCTCGTCCCCCGGCAGAAGGATGTGGGGGTTCTTCATGAAGGCGAAGGGCATGTCCCGGGTGGAGGGATGGGTCGTCAGAATGGCCAGCACCCGGTCGCGGATGTAATGCTCCAGCCAGCCGCCGGAGAGGAAGTTGATGGCCGCCGGCACGCGGTTGATCCGCGCCACGATCCGGCAGTAGGGGGCCCGGCGATAGGTGAAGGTTGCGAGAAACCCCACGTCCAGCAGCATTTTGCAGAGGTTCAGCGTGTGAGTGACCTCCCGGCCCTGATACCCGATGAGGGAAAATTCAATCTCCTGCCCCTCGTTGAGGGTGGTTTTGAGCTTGTTGTAGAACGGGCGGATGGAGGTGTAGTAGCGTCCAAGAAAGCCGGCAACCTCCGAGTGGCGAGGGTCCAGGTCGCTTTCATCGGGCAGCCAGGTGACGCGGATTCCCCGGTTCGCCAGGTAAAGCCGGAGGTCCTTCAGTTTTTCCGCGGAAAAGGTGGACGGCACCCCTTTGGGCAGGGGCAAATCGTCGATGAACGGGGGAGGGGACTCCGGAGAAGGGGCGGACTCCGCCGCGTCCGGGGAGACCGTCATATCCGGTATGGTTTTCGAACCCAGCACGTTCGGCAGGAGAAACTCCAGATGCCGCCCCCGCTGAGAGCTGGAAATCGTGCGAATCAGCCCCGCCTGTTCCAGATTGTCCAGCTGCGCCAGCATCGCGGGTTTCCCGATGGACAGCGCCTCCGCCAGCCGGTTGACGCGGATGAGCCCTTCTTCCTTCCCCCGAAGCACGTCCATCAAAACGAAGAGCATCCCCAGAGGGGCGAACCCCCGAAGCGCGGATATAGCCTGAATCGAGGGATAGTCCGCAGGGTCGTAGAGGTTCGCGGGCTTCCTTTTCGACCGGGCGGAGGGGCTTTTCCGCCGGCCCTCCGGACTTTCCTCCGCCTTTATTTCCTCCGTCCTCATTTCCTCTGCCGGAACGTGGGGAGGCGTTTGAGGGGTGTCGTTTTTTATACCGGTTCTATTTTTTGTCCTGGATCTTGTTTTTCTGTTGGTATTCTTTTTAATATCGGTAATGTTTTTTATATCGGTTTTATCCTGAGCATCGGTTGCAGCCAGGGCCTTCCCGTCGTCTTCCGGAGCGGGTAAAACGGGAGGTTTCTCCATGGTTTTCTCTATCGTCTTTCTGCTGCTTAATTTCGATTTCGACTTCATTAATGATTTGCTGTCGCTGCCGTTTATATCCTTAATTGGCTTTTCTTCATCTTTTTCATGAACATGCGAAGATATAACTTCGACTTCTTCAGGCTTTGGAGCATTGACTTTCTGATTAACCTTCCTGCGCGCCCAGGGCCTGCGCGGCCTTCCTGCGGCAGTTTTAGCGGTAGTTATATTATTATCGGTATTGTTTTTGTTACTATCTTTAACAGTTGTGTTTTTATTCCCGGTAGTTTTTTCCATACTGATTTCTCCTTTGAGATGTATTGTAGCACGTTTTCTCCCGTCAGGCCAGCGCCCCCGCATCGCTCGGCAGCGGCAGGACAAAATCGGGTGAAATTGGGAGGGTTCTGTCCGGAAATCTGCCGGAGGGGTATAATGCGAAACGCGGAACGAAAAATCGAAAAATATCAGAGGGAGACCCATGACCGCGCATCAGACGGACTTTTCAAAGGGCAGCGTTTTCCGGAACATTCTGGAAGTGGCGCTGCCGATGATTGTGGCGCAGGTACTGCACCTGCTCTATAACATCGTGGACCGGCTTTATCTCGGGCGCATTCCGGGAACCGGAGCGCTGGCCCTGACGGGGGTGGGGCTTTGTTTCCCCATCATCACCTTCATTTCCGCGTTTTCCCAGCTCTTTGGAAACGGCGGGGCCCCTCTGTGCTCCATGGCCCGGGGAAGGGGGGACCTTCCGGAGGCGGCAAAAATCATGGGCACGTCCTTCACCATGCTGCTTCTCACGGGCTCGGTCCTCACCGTCGGGGGGCTGCTTTTTTACAAACCGGCCCTGTACGCTCTGGGAGCCAGCGACGCCACCTTTCCCTTCGCCGGGGAGTACCTTCAGATTTACCTCTGCGGCACCCTGTTCGTCATGATCACGCTGGGAATGAACCCCTTCATCAACAGTCAGGGCTTCGGCCGCACGGGAATGATGACGGTTCTGCTGGGGGCTGTCGTCAATATCCTGCTGGACCCGCTGTTTATCTTCACCTTCGGGATGGGGATTCGGGGAGCGGCGCTGGCGACGGTTCTTTCCCAGTGTCTGTCGGCCCTCTGGGTTTTGAGGTTCCTGACGGGAAATCAGGCCGTGCTCAGAATCACCCCCGCCATTATGCGCGTTTCTCCGCATCGGCTCCGGAGGATTGTCGCCCTGGGGCTCTCCAACTTCATCATGGGGATAACCAGCACTCTGGTTCAGTCGGTGTGCAACGTGACGACGCAGTTCTGGGGCGGAGACCTGTACGTGGGGGTCATGACCGTCCTCAACTCGGTGCGGGAGATCGTCCTGCTGCCCCTCAGCGGCCTGACCAGCGGCGCGGTCCCCGTCATGAGCTTCAACTACGGAGGTCGGGCCTTCGACAGGGTAAAAAAGGCGATTCGCTTCGTCATCCTGACGGGGGCGGGTTACACGGGGCTGATCTGGCTGGTGATCTTTTGTTTTCCGGGGTTTTTCATGAGGCTTTTTTCCAACGATCCGGTCCTGATCAAGGCGGGCGTCTCCGCGCTGCGAATTTACTTCTTCGGTTTTCTGCTGATGTCCCTGCATCTGACGGGGCAGAGCGTTTTTCTGGCGCTGGGCCGGGCCCGTCAGGCGATTTTCTTCTCTCTGTTCCGCAAAGTCATCATCGTCACGCCTCTGACCATTCTGCTGCCGAGGCTGTGGGGTCTGGGAATCGACGGAGCCTTTTGGGCGGAGCCCGTCTCCAACATTCTGAGCGGCCTGCTTTGTTTCGCCACCATGCTCTGCACCGTAGTGCGCGAGCTGAACGCCGGCCTGACCCGTGAAGAAGCGCCTCTAAAGAGAGAAGAATTATAGACTTTTCCTGATGTTCATGAACACCCTGCTCCGGCTCCTTGATGATTTTTGGAAATGTGTATAATAAAGGGCGGAGAGAGAGGAGGGAAGCCCATGCCTGAAAGCGTCGTTGAGGAAAAGGTTTTCAACTCGGAGATACGGAGAATCGACGCCGATCTTTCCGGAACGAAGAAATCGCAGGAAAAGTTCGAAGCGGAAGTGTTCAGACGCTTCGACAAGGTCGATGCGCAATTCGACAAAGTAGACGCGCAATTTGGCAGAGTGTATGCTCAATTCGACAGGGTGGATGCGCGAATAGACAAACTGGAAGCCCGTATTGACCGGGTGGACGATCGTTTGTGGTGGATATTCGGCGCGGTGATTTTGTCGATTTTAGTTCCCATTCTTCTAAAATACGTTAACTGACACAAGGGCGGAGACTTCACGGTCTCCGCCCCTCAAGAATTTCAACTCA
>JAISUO010000082.1 GCA_031272035.1 Synergistaceae bacterium | reverse complement strand
GTCAGCGATGCCGGGGCAGCCTCTGCCTTCGACCCTGTGTCTGTAGAGCAGGTGGGTGATGGCTCCGAGAAGGAAGCTGGATGCCGTGCGGCTCCAATGGTCCTCCAAACCCTTGCCCTGGGGGTCGATGATGATGGCCACCACCTGCTGAATGGTGGCCGTCTCGCTGTAGGTGTCCGAGTGGATCATCTCGAAGGGGTATTTCTCGATGTTTTCAGGGTCCGTAAGAAAACCTTCCGGGAACTCGTAGTCCAGCGGCACCTCCTCCAGCGGATTGAACGTGGCCGACGTGCCTTTTTCCACCGCGAAGGGGTCCGTGAAGTCCAGCTTCAAAACCTTGTCTCCCAGGACGTTTTTCCGGTATCCGGCGCTGCAAGCGTAATTTTCTCCCTTGATGTCCAGCACGAAGGCGCTCTGGTTCCATCCGTCCAGCAAAGTGGGGAGCACGAGGGAAATTCCTTTGCCGCTCCGCGTGGGCGCGTAGCACAAAACGTGCTCCTTTCCACCGTGCCGCATCTTCTTTACCTGATTCCCCACACTGAAGCCGCCCACGACGACGCCTTCCGGAAACGGTTCGCCCCGGTCGTCCAGCAGACCCGCCTCTTTCACTTCCCTCAGAGTCGCCCAATGCGCCGTCCCGTGAATGGATTCAAGGCTCTTGCCTCTGGACCTGAAAATGTACGTTCGGGTGAAGAACACCGACAGCAGGAGCCCGGCGGCGAAGACAAACGCGCTTTGAGCGGCGAAGCGGACGTCAGTTTCCTCATAGACTCTGAAAAGCTCGAACAGCCAGTAAGCTCCTTTATAAAACGGATAGACCGGATAGCCGAATAAATCAAAACACAGATTTCCAAGGGCCGGATGGAACATCAGCTTATAGGCGATGAACTGCGCCGTCGCTTGCAGCGTCAGAACGACGCACAGGCAGAAAATCAGGGATGCCACGATTCTCCGTCTGCGGGTTTCGGAATCCCCCTGGAAGGAATAGGAGCGTGTCTTGACTTCGTTCCGGGCCATTACCGGGCGCGCTCCTCAATGTCGTTCTCTTTGTTCTTCTCTTTCACTGTTTCCTCGCGGGTTTTGACCGTGCTCTTTCCGTCCATTCCCTTCGTGATCGTCAGGCCCGCTCCCACGGTGACGGCAAGATTGCTTTCCGTCGCTATTTCCTTTATTTTGTGGAGCACTGCCTGATTCCCCGTGATCCTCTGGACCGCGATGGCGTCGGGATGCGTTCCGGCGAGCCCGATGATTTTCCCCGTGTAGGTCTTTCCCGCCTGAGCGTCGGTGACGATGGCTCCGCGCTTCATCTTCTCCTTCGCCAGCTTCGTCGCGGCGGCGGTGGGGTTCGACAGGGCCTGTTCCTCTTTCGCGGAAGCGGAGGCGCGCATCTGAGCGATCTCGCCCACCGCTTTTTCCGCCGAGGACTTCACCGCCTCCTGCTCGGCGTTCAGATCCGCGTTGGGGAGGTTGGAATCGAGCCCGTCAGGCAGGAGAACAGCGTCGGCCACAATGCCCTCGGCCCTCTGTGCTTCCGATTTCTCCTGCCGGGCTTCCTGCATGGCGCGGACCTTTTGCATTTTCGCCTCGTAGTCGTTCCAGTTTACCGCATTCCTGTCGGGTTCCGGGCTTCGCTCGTACTCCATGCCTTTCAGCAGGCCGTCCGCGATTTTGTCCGCGTCCCTGGTGGCGTTGAAAAGCTCCCTCGGATTTCGCCGTATGCTGACGGACCAGGAATTCGTCTGAGCCTGAGCGTCCAGGGGCATTCCGGTATCGAGGCGCGTCTCCCGGCATATACGGGAGACGACCATGCTGTAGCGCAGGGCTTTCAAATCCTCCGTGTGGACATTTTCAGATTGCTTTTTCACCGCTTCCGAGGCAAGAGCTTTTACCTGCTCCAGGTAGTCCGGCCATTTCGCCTCGTCGTTCATCTCAATGCCTGCTCTTTTCAGCATGGCGTTCGCTCTGGAGAAGTCCGGCCTGCGCTCGGCCTCCGGCAAAGGGATACAGGCGTTGAGCTGTTCCACGTTAAACACAGAATAGCTCCTGACCGACAGCTTCCCGTCTTTGTTTTCACCCCAGTGCTCCAGAGCGACGCCGTTTTCGCCTTGTTTCACCATAAAGCCGTGTTTGTTGGCGTCAGAAAGCGTGATCCACTTATTGTCCCTGTAGCCTTTTTCCGCGCATTTCTCCAGAAGATAAAGCGCGTTGATCCCCTTGTATTCCCTGCCTGTCGCTGCGTTCGTGGGCGGGGCGACAGGCAGTCCATATCTCTGCCAGGGGATCACTCCGGCCTCCAGCGACGCGGCGACGCGCTCCGCCAATTCCTTCCTGCGCGCTTCGTGCTTCGGGATTTCGTTCTTTTTCTTCGTCTCTGTCTCCGTCCCGTTTCCCTGTGTCATATTCTCGTTTTCCTGCGTCATAAAAACATCTCCTTTATCCTGAGGCTCTGCCTTAAACTCCGCCAAAGGGTCGAAGGCCCTTTGGAATCCCGAATTATTCACCGTCCCAAATAACTGAGCCCGGCTTCATTGCCGATGTCCGCGCCTGTTTGTCCGCTATGTCCAATACCGCATTTGCCCTCCCTGTCGTAAGCGACGTTTAAATCCAAATTTCCCCCTGCGCCTGATTTCAGTATCTTTTGCAGCTCCGGGGCTTTGTCGAAGGCGTGGACGACGCCAAAGCCTCGTGAAATCTTCTGGACAGCGTAGTTTTCGCCTATTTCCAGAACGTTTCCGGTGTAAGACTGCCCATTCTGGGCGTCGATCACGATGGAGTTGGCTCCGAGTTTCGCCTTGGCGCTGCCCACGAGCGTCTCCCGTTCGCCGACATCTTTCGCCGCCGCCTCTTCGGGAATCACGGCTTCGCCTGGTTCGTAGTTTCCAAGGTTCAGTTCGATGTTGAGCTCCGTGAGCCGGGCGCTTTTTGCCTTCAATTCCTCCTCCATCGGAAAAGGGCGCGCTATTTCCTCCTTCGCGTCTCTGACCTGTTTGTGAAGGTCCGCCAGGCGTTCTTTCTGAACGGCGATCCTTTTGTTGATTCCGTCAAGGGCGTTATTCAGCCGGACGATGTTGCCGCTTTCACTGTCTCCCAAATACGCGGTGTGGCTCGCCGCGCCTTTCAGCGTCACCTCGGGGGCTTTCTCCGGCTCGTTGTACCGAACGCTCATTTCGAATCCCCGATACTCGCCAAGAGGCAGAACTGTGTAAGGCGTCGCGGCCCGGCAGAGTTCGGTAAGGGCTTTGCCGGCCTCCTCTCTGCTTTCGCAGGTCTTTCCCATGAGCGTCATCCCCGGAAACTGCTCCGAGTCTCTGGTTTTTGCGGACCGTTCTTCGTCCGCTTTCAGCGATTCGATGCTTTTCTCCACGTGCTGAATCCATGACGGGAAGTTGTTTTTCAGCCGGGTTTCCAGTTCATAGACGGTTTTTTGATGACTGGCTTTCGCCATTTTGAGTTTGGCGACCTGAACGTCCAGGTTCATCTTCTCGGCGATGAGCGGATTTCCGGCGCACAGGGCCTTGACCTCGGCGTAACTCAACACGGATTCGTCAACGTCCTCGCAGCTTCGCACAGGGCTTTTCGAGCTCATGATCTGACTGATAAAGCGCTGCTTCACCTCAAGTGTCTGCCATAAGTAGCTGTCGAACGTTCCCCTGGTTGAATATCTGTACACGTGCGCCAGGTCGTTTTCGTTGCCCTGCCGGATGATTCTTCCCGCCCGCTGCTCCAGGTCGGCGGGCCGCCAGGGACAGTCCAGGTCGTGGATGGCGATCAATTTGTCCTGCACGTTGGTTCCCGCCCCCATCATCTGAGTGGAGCCCATGAGGACGCGAATCTGCCCTTTGCGTACTTTAGCGAAAAGCTCCTTCTTTTTCAGCTCGTTGTCGGCATCATGGATGAAAGCGATCTCGTTCTCCGGGACGCCGCGCTGGAGCAGTTTGCTTTTGATGTCGTCGTATACGTTGAACTTCCCCTTGCCTGGCGTGGAGAAATCGCAGAAAACAAGCTGCGTCGATCTTTTGTCCTTCGTCTCTTCCCAAATTTTGTGGATATTCTCCATGCAGGCGTTCACCTTCGTTCCCGGCTCGTCGGGATAATGCGGGTCCATAAGACGCTGGTCCAAACCGATCTTTCTCCCGTCAGTGGTTATGAGGAGCATGTTGTCCTCGTTGGGCTCCACCATGCCGGCGCTGATGGCCGCGGCCCGCTCCGAGAGTTTGGCGACGAGATCTTTCTGGGTTTCGGTGGGTTCCACGGCGATGTTGTGAAACGCCGCCTCCGGCCTGGGAAGGTCCAGAACGTCCGCCGTCTTTATGTCCGCGCACTCCTTCACCACCGCCATGAGTTCGGGCAGATTAAAAAATCTGGCGAATCTCGTGCGGGTGCGATACCCCGAGCCTTCGGGGGCCAATTCGACCGTGCTTGTCACCTCTCCGAAAGTAGACGCCCAACTGTCGAAGTGTTTAAGCCCCATCTCTTTCAAGCGGTCATTTTGCAGATACCTCATGTTTGTGAAGAGCTCAGTCATGGAATTGCTCAAAGGCGTGCCTGTGGCGAAGGTGATGCCCCTGTTCTCTGTGATCTCGTCCATATAGCGGCACTTCATCTGCATGTCCGAGGATTTCTTCGCCTCCGTCTGGGGGATGCCCGCCACGTTCCGCATCTTCGTGTGCAGGTAAAGATTTTTGAAGCCGTGACTTTCGTCCACGAAGAGCCGGTCGATTCCCAGTTCCTCGAAGCATACGACATCATCCTTACGTTCATCGCTGTTCATCTTTTCCAGCTTCGCTTCCAGGTTTCTTCTCAGCTTTTCAAGCTCTTTGACCCCGAATCGCTCTCCATGCGCCGCTTTCATCTCTTCAAGCGCGTCGGAAATTTCCCATATCTGGTCCTGAATGAACCGCTGCTGACGCTCCTGTGAGACAGGGATTTTCTCGAACTGGCTGTGGCCGATAATCACGGCATCGTAGTCGCCGCTCATGACGCGGGCGCAGAATTTTTTCCTGTTCCGGGTCTCGAAGTCCTTTTTCCTCGCAACAAGGATGTTGGCGGCGGGATAAAGGCGCAAAAACTCGCTCGCCATCTGTTCGGTCAGATGGTTGGGAACCACCATGAGGCTCTTATGGCACAGGCCCAGACGTTTCATCTCCATCGCTCCGGCGATCATCTCGAAGGACTTCCCCGCGCCGACCTCATGGGCAAGAAGGACGTTGTTTCCCAGGAGGATTCGGGCTATGGCGTTTTTCTGGTGGTCCCGAAGCGAAATTTCCGGCGACATGCCCGGAAGGACCAGGTGACTGCCATCGTATTCCCTCGGACGGGTGGAGTTGAAGAGCCTGTTGTATTTCTCCACAAGCGTTTCACGGCGCTCCGGATCTTTGAAAATCCAATCCCGAAACGTTTCTTTGAGGGTTTCCTGCTTCATCTGAGCCAGAGCCGTTTCTTTCCGATTCAGCACGCTTGATTCGCCGCCGTCCGCCGTTTCGATTCTGTCGTAAATCCGGATGTCCTTCAGGTTCAGCGTGCTTTCGATGATCCTGTAGGCGTTGATCCTGGCTGTTCCATAAGTGACGGTGGCCTTCACGTTGCCGAAGTCGCTCTCTTTGCCGGATATATTCCACACGCCGGTGTATTCCGAATAGTTCACCTGAATGTATACCTGCAGCCGTTCCGGAGTTTCGAGCAGTTCGTAGACGAACTCCTGGACGTATTCCCTGTCGATCCACGTGGACCCCAATCTCACGTCGATGTCGCCCGCTTCCAGGCGTTTCGGCTGCGCTTCTTCAAGGGCGGCCACGTTTCCGGCGAAGGTTTCCGGATCAATGGTCGCCCAGCTTTTCGCCAGCGCCAGCTTGTCCCGGACGTGGCCGGACAGATATTCGTCCGCCGTTTCGTAGAGGCAGTTCCCCTTGTCGTCGCGCTTTTGGGGATTGGGGAAGATGACGCCCCGCAAATCCTCAATGATCTTCTCCCGCTCCATGCCGGTCAGTTTTGCCATGTAGTCCAGATCCACCCGCGCTTTTTCCGACAGAGAGACGGCGAGAGCCTCATTGGGAGTATCCACGGCCACCGGCGGAGAGTATCGCCTGATGGTGCGTTTGGTGAACATATCGGCTTTTCTTTCCAGCCGCCCGTTCTCGTCCAGCACTTCAAGGGAGCAGAGCAGGTAATAGGCGCTGTCCCTGTCGAAGACTTTCGCGTTGGCTCTGTCGTTGATGAGGCCGAACCTTGCCGAGAATCTGTCGTAGCTTTCGTTCAGCTCCGCCTGTTGTTTTTCGACGATCTCGTCGGGGTAGTCGCGCTGTTGGGACAGAATGATGGACCGGACATGGCCTTCGAGTTCCAGCAGCCCTTTCACCCGGGCTTCGTCACTGGGCGAAAGCTCCTCTTTGTACATCCGCTCCTGTCGGCGGTAATACACGTCGCCATCCACCAGGGTGAAGCTCCAGTTCCTCACGTCCGGGTCGGCGGGGATTCCCTGATCTCTGTCCTCTTTTTCTTCCGGGATGTAGTCGAGGATTTCCCCTTCTATTCTGTTCACGGCGCTGTCCAGGAGTTCGGACAGGTCCTGACCTTCGACGGGAACGCAGGAAGTTCCGTCGTCTCTTCCATAGAGCTTGTTGCCCTGTGTCATTTTGCCGAGGATCATGTCGGGATGGGCGGTGAAATACGAGTTGATCTTCAAACCGTCTTCGTTCCGGTCGAGGTGGACCCAATCCGGCTCCACGTCGATGGTTCGCTCCCGCTTGCGGAGAAAAAGAATGTCGGTTGTGACCTCTGTGCCCGCGTTTTCCATAAAAGCGTTGTTGGGCAGACGTATGGCCCCAAGGAGCTCCGCTCTTTGCGCGAGGTATTTCCTGACTGACGGGTTGGTTTTGTCCATCGTTCCCTGGGAGGTCACGAAAGCCACGATGCCGCCAGGACGAACGAGGTCGAGGGATTTGGCGAAAAAGTAGTCGTGTATGAGGAAATTCCTGTCATCGTACTTTCGATCCGCCACGCCATACCCGCCGAAAGGCACGTTGCCCACCGCCGCGTCGAAGGTGTTTTCGGGAAAGTTCGTTTTCTCGAAGCCCTTTATCTGGATGTCCGCACTTTGGGTCAGTTGCTTCGCGATGCGCCCCGAAATGGAATCCAATTCGACGCCATACAATTCGGAGCCCCGCATTTTTTCGGGCAGCAGAGCGAAGAAGTTCCCTATGCCCATTGCCGGTTCCAGGATTGCGCCTTCGGTGAAGCCCATATTGTCCAGCGCCCTGTAAATAGCCCTGATGATCATCGGGCTGGTGTAGTGAGCGTTGAGAGTGGAGGCCCGCGCGGAGTTGTATTCGTCTTCGGTCAGAAGGTCCTGCAGTTCTTCGTATTCGCCGCTCCAATCTTTGTTGTCTTTGTCGAAGACCTGCGGTAAGCCGCCCCACCCGATGAAGCGGGACAACACTTCCTGTTCGTCCTCCGTGGCGAGGCGGTTTTCGGACTCGATGTTTTTCAGCGTCCTGATCGCTTTCACGTTGTTGCGGTATCGGGTTTTGGGGCCTCCGTAGTCTCTTGGCTCGTCAGATATGCGGTAGTCAATCCGCCGGGGCCGCGGGTGAGCATCTTCATCCGGCGTTTCGTTTTCCGGGCCGAATATCCTTCCGTACTCCGCGCCGTATTTGCCCGACATGACGAGGGAAGTCAACCTTTCCCGGACCTTCGCCCAGGAAAGCGACGAGGCTTCATTTTCGCCTTTTGTGATTGAGAAGCCGCCGCTGTCGTGCTTCACCCATCCTTTGGAGCTATCCGGGTATTCCAGGCTCATCCCGCCGATGCCGAATTCATTTTTCAGCGTGAGGGTAATGTGGGTCGGCTGCGCGTACTCCAGACAAGCCAGCACAATATTCTTCTTGCGTCCGCTTACGGAGGCGCTGGAAGTCAGCGCGAAGTCGATGTCGTCATAATCCATCGGTTTCTTTTCGTTTCTTTTGGAGGTTGCTCGAATGACACCGATTTGGTCTTCTGCGTCAAAAAACGGGAGCGCAAGCTGTCTCGGCCCCTGCGGTTCAGGAATGTCTGCCGTATCAGGAATTTCTATGTCTTTGGTGGCGTTTTCAGTATCAGGGGGCGTCGGTTCCTCCCGCTGAAAATTTCTGGGGTTCGCGAGGTACAGGCTCTCGAATTGTTTTTTGGGAACAGCTCTGGAAATGGGATATAAAAGCCCCGGATTGGCGAGGTGAACATCGAATAAACCGATGTTTTCTATTACGAATCTGGTGTCGTCCTCAAGGTAAACGCTGTCGCCGACGGAATATGAAGGCTTCTCCGCTACTCGTGGATCAGGTCCATAATTCTCTCTTCCGCCAGGGCTTTCGTCATGTTCATGTGCCGGACCCAGCCCATCTGGTCCGTCGCCTTGTTCGGAGCCGGTTCCCTCTCCAGCATCTTCCTCATGTCCTTCTCGATTCTCGATTTCGCCGTTTCTTCGGTCTCCGTCAGGTGGCTGTAAAGCGTCCCTCTCAGGAGCAGTGCCTCGTACATTCCCTTCCTGTGGTTCTTCAAATATTCCAGCCTCATCAGAGCGTATTTGCCCAGAGGCTCCGGTTCCTTCCGCTCGTCCATCTCCAGGTTCGGAATCCAGTAATCTCCCATCTGCCGATACGTCAGGCTGTTTCCGTTCATCATGTTCTTTGCTCCTTTCCGGCAGGAGGCGTTTTTCAGGTTCATAAACTTTGACGGTTCGTTCGATGTGGCGCAGGATCGTTCCAGAAAGTTCCGCTGCCGCTTCTCCAAGTTCCGCCGCGGATTCCAGGGAATTATACTCCCGAATGCCCGAAAAATCCTCCGTGACTTCCGAAGCGTCGATCCCGCAGCGCGTCAGGATCGTGTAAAGAGCCGTGGCTTTCGTGAGTTTCCGGAAATCTTTTTTCTCTCCGTCCGCACCTGTAACATCCTCGGCGGCAATTTCCAGAAGGCCCTCTACCTGATCTTTCAGCGTTTGCCCATGAGGTCCATAGATATTTTGGAGCGTCTCCACAACGCTCGTTTCATGTTCCGGGGCAAACCTCCAGATATACGGCTGACGCGTCCCCTGAGCGCGGGATGGCTCTCGCGTGTCCCGCAGGTCGAACACGTATTTGAGGCGCGGAAAAGGACTGTCTCTGTCGATGAGCGCGATGCCCCTGGAACCTTTCGCCACGAAACGCCCGAACGTCTCGTTCCAGATCGCCATTGAAGCGCAGGCGATGGCGTCAGGCCGCTGCGCGTGAATGAGCACCCGGTCCGCCCATGAATACTTGTACATGGCGGCGGAGCTGGAGAGAAACTCTCCCCAGCTTTCCCCGTCCTTCGTTATTTCCAGCGTGTGACGCTCCGCGAGTTCGGATATTTGCTGAACCTTCGTCTCCGTTTCCGCCACGGAAGTGTTTTTGCCGCCGCCTTCACTCATTCAGCCAACTCCGGTTCGTCGTCTTCTCTCAGCCACCTTTTGATGAAATCCCGTTCGTTTTCCCCGCTGAAATCGTCATCGCCTTCATCGAAGTCAAAATCATCAGGATCGTCGGTGGGCTCCGGGGCGCAAATCAAATCCCGTATTTCCTCAGAGCTCAGTTCATCTCGCGTCATATTTCTGTTCCCCTTTCTCGATTGATGTTTTTTTGTTTTACCGTGTCGCCGCCGTTTCACGCTCTTCCTCCTCTCCACGCGGCGTTTTCAGGCTGCCTGTGGATTCCCGGTCGTAAGAAATGGACACGCGGGTTTGCGGCCCGGAAAATCCAGAAAGATGCTTCAATGCTTCCGGATCCTCCATTTTCGTCAGGTTGTGGAGGATGGCCCTGCCGGGTCCGATTTTCTGAATGGCGAAGTCATCTCCGATGTGGAACAGTTCTCCGACGTAGGTCTGGCCTCCCTGCGCATTCGTCACAAGCGTCCCCGGACCGATAAGCTCTTTTGCCAGTCTAACGGGGTCGGTATTTATTGCAGACTGCCTCATGGGGGCCTGTTTC
Organism: Synergistaceae bacterium; assembly: GCA_031272035.1. Classification (NCBI taxonomy): domain Bacteria; kingdom Thermotogati; phylum Synergistota; class Synergistia; order Synergistales; family Synergistaceae; species Synergistaceae bacterium. The sequence goes on along the minus strand of JAISUO010000082.1, from coordinate 2,724 downwards.
ACAACTTTCTCATCCGAAAAATCCGTGTCCCGCGCCGCCGACATCTCTTCCGGAACAGGAGGAACAGGCTCGGAAATTTCGCCTTCTTCGCGAATGTTCGGGCTTTTCTCCATGACCTTTTCGTAAGCGATCATGTAGTCCGCGATCTTCGTGGCGTCGCGGACGGCTTTGTAAAACTCCCTGTAGTCGTCCTTTATAGTGCCAAGCCAGTGCCGGGTGTAACCGGCGTGCCCCATGACGTGTTCTTCCATATCGGCCTCCGTCATTGACATCTCGATCTCCTGAAAGACAAAGGCGCTGGCCATCTCCGCCCTCAGTTCCTCCATCGCGTACTCCGTCGAACCGAAGGGCGTTCCCAGGTCCTCTCTGTTCATTCGCGAAGGATGCCCCGTCGAGTGCGCCACTTCATGGAGCGCGGTGGAGTAAAAATGTTCCGAAGTCTTGAACAAATCTCGGTTAGGCATACCGATAAAGTCCTGGGACCTGGTATAATACGCGCCATCCATGCCGTATCGGATCGGGACGCCGCAGTTGTTCAGAATGGCCTCGGCTCGGTCGTGACAATGGAATTCTTCTTTGGGCTTCGTTTCAAGGGGTTCCAGTCCTTCGATTTGAGAAGCGTTGAAGACCGTGTACGTTTTGCAGTACAGCATCCTGTGTTCCTCCGAGGCTTTTTCCATCGCCTTGTTGATCTCTTCCGGCGACGCGCCCCGGTCGTACATCTCCTGGATTTTCCTGTTGAGAATCTCCATGCCTTTTTTTGTCTTCTTCGGGTCGTATTCTCCGTAATACTCGATTTTTGTCCCGTGTTCGCCGCGCCTGACCTGACAGCCTTTTTCCATCGCCTGTTTATAGGTCATCCAGCGGGGATCGGCGTAGCCTTTATCGAGGGCTTCCGCCAGAAGGTAGGCGATGTTGACGCCATTGTACCGTTTGCCGCTGGCGGCGTTGACTGGCAGGTTTATTTCCGCGGCGGTCCAGGGTTTTTGCCAGAACGCGTTGCCCTGTTCCATGAGGGAAATGATTTTCTTCGTGAACTCCTGCCGGAATTCTTCGACCCTGTTGCGGGGCTTGGGCCAGTCGATTTCGTCCAGAACGGATTTAACCGGCGCCTGCGGAGAGTTTTCCACCTGCGCTGCTCCCTCTTTCGGCGTCACATCTCCGAGTGTCGGTTCCTTTAGTTGCCGTTCGTGTTCCCGCTCCTGCTCCTCCACAACGTTGCCCCACGTGCCCGCCAGAAATTTCCCTGAGTTCGCGTCGTAGAGGACGGTCAGGTTATAGGCGTCGCCCATGTTGATGTACTGGACATCGACGCCGCGCTCTTCGTTGAGCTCTCCTTCAACGCCAAATCCTTCAATTTCCTTATTCGCTTCCTCCAGCAACTCAGCGACCAGGTGACTGATATGGCCATAATGGTTTGGACGCCTTTCCTCCAGTTCTTTGTTCAGGCGTTCCGCCGTCTGCTCCGCTTTCTTCTGAAATTCTTCTCTTTCGTCAGGCAATCTTTTCACCTCTTTCATCTTCCATGTGCCTGTTCCGATGCACGTTCCCGCTCTCGCCGGAGTTCTTCCGCGTAACTTCTGCCCTCTACTTTCATAAACCTGGGGCGGTACTCCCGCGCTTCTTCGTACTGCCTGACGCCCCGAAGCCCGAACACAAAGTTCTCCGTCGTTTCCCGGGCGTAGCGTTTCCAGTTCCGGCTGCCGTATTTGGACGTGTACTCGGAGTCCGTCATGTTTTCACGCCTCAAGGCGGGCGCGTTGGTTTCGATGGCGTTTTGTATCTGGCCGGCAGAGTATCCCGTCACCCTCATTCGCATGGCGATCATGGCGTCAAGGCTGGAGTAATCCGAAGGCCCGCCCTGTCTGGCAACGATGTCCCGATAATGAGCCCAATACGCACCGTCCGGATTTTGCGGCCCCGCGCCTCTGTCAAAAGAAACGGGTTTTCGATGTACTTCCGCTTCCCTGACGCGCCTTGCCGTTTCTTTCATCGCGGCATGAATGGTTACGAGTTCGGTCTGGGCTTTTTCGCATATCCCCCCGTTTGCCTCAATGAGCGCAGCATCAGGGTAGGTCCCGTCTTCGCGTTTGTGTTTGGGCTTCCGATTCGGGAACGGAGGCAAACGATGGCCGTGAACGGAACCGGAGAGCTTCGGGTCGCCGTATTTGAGATTGAGCTCTCTCGTCAGCCTGTTCGCGGCGTCCCGGTCTTTCGCCGAATCGCCCTCCACGCTGGGAACGGTCAGTATCGCCTGATAGTTCTTCGGGCTGGACTCGATGACGCAGGCGGGGGAGTATCCGTCGTCTTTGAGTTGTTGCAGTTTCTCTCCGGTCAGGTCGTCCACAAGAATATGATGTTTGTCCCCGCTGATCGGCGTCACAATGATGTTCTTCCCATAATATGCGTATGTTGAAAACTTCGGAATAGCCTCTATGATTTCTTCTTTTGTTTTGCCTTCGTAGCCGTTGTTTTTCCTGTCGTAAAGAAACGCCTTCGTCCCGGTTTCGGTATACTCGGTCACGACGACGCGGAAGCGTTCGGCGTCCACGGCGTCGGCATATTGGACAAAGGCGCTTTTCGCTCTCTCCTGTTTCATTCCCTTCGCCTCCCTGTTGTTCCGGGTTTCACGCAGCCGCTTTCTGCCCTCCTCCACCTCACGGGCAAGGTCGGGGTTGAAGATTCTGAGATTGTGTTCTATGGCCAGCTTCACGCAGGCGCGTT
>JAISUO010000081.1 GCA_031272035.1 Synergistaceae bacterium | reverse complement strand
TTGTGGTAACATCTGAATAATTGTGTTATACCATACTGCCATTCAGGGGATGATCGTATGCTCGAAATCAGGGACTCGCTGACGCAAAAAATAGATGATTACGGTGAACAGTGGTTTGCGGATTCTTCCACATTCGAGGACAACCTCGTTTCCGTGTGGGGACGCAAATGGAGCGTCACGTCCGAGGTGGGGAAACTGCGGGTCGTTCTGCTGCGGCGTCCCGGCAAAGAGATAGAAATCGTCAAAAATCCCGCGGACTGGCGCTGGAAAGCCGTGATGGATCCGGCCAGGGCGCGGGATCAGCACGACGCCATGGCCGAGGCCTATCGATCCTGCGGGGCCGACGTCTTCTACGTGGAAGATCAGCGTGAAGACCGACCCAACGCCCTCTTCATGCGAGACAACGTGCTGGGAACTCCGGAAGGGGCCATCCTCTGCCGTCAGGCCACGGCGTTCCGCAGAGGCGAAGAACGGGCCATCTCCGCCGCCATTGCGAAGATCGGCTGTCCCATCGTCCGCACGATTTCGGGAAAGGGAGTTTTCGAAGGGGCCTGCGGAATGTGGATCGACAGAGAGACCATCATCCTCGGAACCGGCGTTCGCAGCAACGAGGAAGGCGTCCGTCAGGTGGAGGAAGTTCTGCGGGGCATGGGAGTCGTGAACATTCTGCGTTTTCAGATTCCCTGGGGACACGCCCATCTGGACGGCCTGATGAACCCGGTGGACCGAAAAAAGGTTCTGATTTTCCCCTGGCAGGTTCCCTACGACATCGTTGACGCCCTGAAACACAGAGGATTCAAAATACTTGAGGCCCCCTCCCTGGAAGAGGTGAAAAACGGCTCCGCCGTCAACTTTGTGGCGCTGGAACCGGGGCGGATCCTCGCTCCGAAGGGCAACGCCCAAACCAAAGCCTTCCTCGAACAGAACGGCGTCGAGGTCCTGGAGGTGGAGATCGACGAACTGAGAAAAGGCTTCGGAGCCCTCCACTGCATGACGGCGGCTCTGGCGAGAGATCCTCTTTAAACCGTCATACACGGGAAGAGCACGAAAAGAAGAGCACGAACATTCATGAAGATCAAACTGATCAATCCGGATTACGGAATGTCGGCGGAAGACCTGCGGGCGCGGGAAAAAATGCTGGCCAGGGTCTGCGAGCCGGGGACGGTTCTTCACATGGAATGCCTGACCCGAACAAAGGTCGTCATCGACTCGCTTCGGGACGTGGCCCTGGCCTCGCCGGAAATTCTGGACATCGCCCTGCGGGCGGAAAAAGAGGGCTTCGACGCCGTGGTTCTGTATTGCTTCAGCGACCCGGCGCTGGCCGCGTGCCGGGAGCAGCTGACCATTCCGGCGGTGGGCAGCGCGCAGGCGGCGATCCTTCTGGCCGCGTCTCTGGGCTATCGTCTTTCCATCGTCACCCTGACCTCAGCCCGGGTCTCCGAAAAGCGGGCGTTCCTTCGATCCTGCGGCCTCGACGAGGGAAGAATCGCCTCCGTCCGGGGTCTGGACAAAATTTTTGCCCCTGAGGACGGACATTCCGACGAGATTTTGCAGTATCTGGAAAAAACCGCTCTGTCCTGCGTGAAGGAGGACGGCGCCGACGTGGTGATTCTGGGCTGCCTGAGCCTTGCGGGCAAAGGAGAGGGGCTGTCCCGCGTCATCGGCGCGCCGGTGGTCGATCCCGCCTTCGCCGGAGTGAGCGCCGCCTGTCAGATGGTCCGGCTGGGGCTCTCTCACAGCAAACGAGCCTACCCCTTTCCTCCCCGCATGTTTTAACAGGACACATTTTTATGCTGTTTTTGTGCTATATTGATACGTCGCTTCATTCAGATAGAAACAGATATAAACAGATGCAAGTTATTTCATGATAAACGCGGAATTTACAATTATATAAAGAAGGGTGGAGTTTGCAATATGAAAAAAGTATCGAAGTTGTGTGCAGGGTTGTGCGTGGCGTCACTGCTTGTCGTTCTGGCGGCGTCCTGCGCTTTCGCCGCCCCGGCGGACGCGTTGAAGGGAAAGACGCTGCGTCTGGCGATCAACGCCACGTTCGCGCCGTTTGAGTCCGCCACTCAGGGAGGCGGTTTCGAGGGGCTGGACATCGACATCGTCAACCGACTGGCGGAAAAACTGGGTTTCAAACTCGACATCAGCGACATGGAGTTTGCGGGGCTGGTGGGCGCTCTGACCAGCGGACGGGCGGATTTCGTGATTTCCGGCATTTCTCCGACCCCTGAGCGGCTGGAGCGGCTGGACGCTTCCTCTTCCTATTTCTATCCGACCATCGCCATCATCAGCCGGAAGGCCGCCCCCTATCCCACGATAGAGTCACTGAACGGGCGCAAGGTGGCGGTTCCCTTCGGAACCTCCTACGAGAAAAGAGCCGAGACGTTCCCCGGCGTGACGGTCTCCCCCATCAACGGGACGCCTGCCGTCGTTCAGGAACTGCGGAACACCCGAGTGGACGCGGCCGTGCTGGACGGGTGCCAGGCCGCGGTGTTCGCCGGAATGTACCCCGAACTGGAGTTTCACCTGCTGCCTCTGGAAATGACCAGGGAGACCAGCTACGCCATCCTGTTCCCCAAAGGGTCCGAGCTTCGTGAGCCCATCGACGCCGCGCTGAAGGAAATCGTCGACAGCGGAGAACTGTACAAAATGATAGAGAAATGGATGGGCGCGGCCTACCTCGCCGATTACAGGGAAAGAATCACCCAGAGCAAAGGCAAATAACCGCTTCGGGACAGAGCTTCGATGGAACTGGCCTTTTTCGGCGAAATTTTTACAAAGTACTGGCCCATGTTCGAGGAGGGCACGAAAAATGCCCTCTTCTTCACTTTGTTCTCCACTCTGGCCGGCTTTGTCTGGGGGACAATTCTGGCGCTGATCAAGGTATCCCGCATCAGGCCTCTGGAGTGGGCCTCCCGGTTTTACACGTCGATTTTTCGCGGAACTCCCCTTTTGGTACAGCTTTATATGGTGTACTTCGCCACGCCGCAACTCACCGGTTACGCCATCTCCGCGCTGGAGTCCGCAGTGCTGGCATTCGGCCTGAACTCCGCCGCCTACATCTCCGAAATTCTCCGGGGCGGCATGGAGGCCGTGGACAAGGGTCAAAAAGACGCGGCGACGGCGTTGGGCGTTCCCTACGCCAAAACCATGTTTCACATCGTCATTCCCCAGGCCCTCAAGCACGTGCTGCCCGGTCTGGTAAACGAGATGATCGCCCTGCTCAAGGAGTCCTCTCTGATTTCGGTCATTGCCGTCACGGACATCACCCGGGCGGCTCAGCGCGTCATCAACCTCACGTTTCGTCCCTTCGAACCTTTTCTGGTGGCGGCAACCATTTATTACGTTCTGGTCATGATCCTCTCCATCGTCGCCAACCGGCTGGAAGTGTGGGTGCGTCGCAGTGATTAGGCTGGAAAACATTCACAAGACGTTTCATAAACTGGAAGTCCTGCGGGGCGTGAACCTGAGGATCGGAAAAGGAGAGGTCGTCGCCATCGTGGGGCCCTCCGGTTCCGGCAAATCCACCCTGCTCCGGTGCATCAACATGCTGGAAACCCCCACGCGGGGGAAGGTGTTCATCAAAGGACAGGAAATCACGGGGCTGGAGGAAAAAGAACTGCGCCTGGTCCGGCAGAATATCGGCATGGTTTTTCAGCTTTTCAACCTCTTTCCTCACATGACGGCCCTCCAGAATATCTGCTACGCGCCGATCCAGGTGAAGGGAATCCGCAAAGCCCTCATCGAGGAGAAGGCCATGGACCTTTTGCGAATGGTGGGACTCGTGGACAAGGCCGACGTTTATCCCGCCAAACTTTCCGGCGGGCAGAAGCAGCGGGTGGCCATCGCCCGGGCTCTGGCCATGGAGCCGGAAATGATGCTGTTCGACGAACCCACCTCGGCCCTGGATCCCGAAATGGTGAAGGAAGTTCTGCTGGTCATCAAGGACCTTGCCCGCACGGGCATCACCATGGCTCTGGTCACTCACGAAATGAACTTCGCCAGGGAGGTGGCGCACCGGATCGTTTTTCTGGACGAGGGCGTCATGCTCGAAGACGAAACGCCCGCCGAGTTTTTCAGCAACCCGAAAACGGAACGGGCCCGGCAGTTTTTGGACAAAATGCTGTAAAAAAACAGCAGGAAGAAAGGAAGATTTCTCATGCCCCAACCCCCATCCGCGGCTCCGGACGTTTCCAAGCCGCGTCCCCGCTGGCCGGAAGGCAAAACCAGCGCGGTCATGTTTTCCTTCGACGTGGACGCCGAGACGACCTGGGCCAACGGCAATCGAAATATGCCCAACGGCGGGAATTACATTCGTTCCCTTTCTCTGGGTCAATATGGTCCCAAACGCTGCGTGGACCGTATTCTGGACATGCTGGACCGCTACGGCGTCCGCGCCACCTTTTTCGTGCCAGGCTGGACGGCGGAGCACTACGACGGACTCCTGGAAAAACTCTGTGCCCGAGGCCACGAAATCGGTCAGCACGGCTATCTTCACGAGCGTTTTTATGATCGTTCCCAGGCGGAACAGGAGGACATCATCGACCGGAGCCAGGAAATTTTTCTCCGGCTTACGGGGCGAAGGGCGGATGGGTTCCGCACCCCGTCGGGAGACTGGTCGGAGTTCACCCCCGGCCTTTTTGTGAAGAGGAATTTTCTTTATTCCAGCTCCATGCGCGGCGACGATCGACCCTACCGGACGGTTATCGACGGGCAGCCCAGCGACTTCATCGAGATTCCAACCCGATGGGAGCTGGACGACTACGTCCAGACCGCCTACAATTATTACCCCGCCGAGCCGGACGGGCAGGACCGTATCGCCGGCTACGACATGGTGGCGGACAATTTTCTCCGAGAACTGGCCGGATACCGCAGGTTCGGACTGTGCTGCGCGTTCATGTTCCACCCGCAGGTGATCGGCGCTCCGGGTAAAATTTTCATTCTGGAAAAACTTTTGCAGCAACTTGCGGACTCAAAAGACGCGTGGGTGGCCACGGGTTCGGAGATCGCCCGCTGGTGGAGGGAGAGCGCCCAATGAAGTGCGACGTTGCAATCACATTCAATCTGGCGGGGGAAAGTTTCTGGCTGGGGCAGTTTCCCGACAGCGTCAACAAGCCCAAAACGCTTTCCATGGGCACTTACGGGTTACTTCGGGGGCTGGATCGGGTCGTGGACGCCCTGAAGCAAAGGAACCTGCCTGCCACCTTTTTTGTTCCCGCGGCCATAGCGGAAAACTGGCCCGATTCCATCCGGCGGCTGGCCGACAGCGGCTTTGAAATCGCCTGCGGCGGCTGTCGGGGAGAAAACCTCGCGACTCTTCCACGGGACGAGCAAAAGGAGCTTCTGGCGCGAAGCCGAAAGATTTTGACAAACCTCTGCGGAAGCGCTCCGGCGGGTTTTCGGACCTTTATGGGAGAACTCACCGCCGAAACTCTGACGATTCTGGCGGAGCTGGGTTTCCAGTACTCCAGTTCACTCTTCGGCGACGACATCCCCTATCGCCATTCCGTCGCGCCTCTGGTGGAAATTCCCATAAAATGGCAGCTTTTTGACTTCCCTTATTTCGCCTTCAATTACCATCCGGCGTTTCCCACCGGTCAGGGGCGCATTGCGGGGTACGCTCATACCCTCGAAAACTGGAAATGGGAATATGACGGCGCGGTTCGGCATGGACTCAGCTACATTCCGCAGTTCGACCCTCAGACCATCGGAACGCCGGGAAGAATAGCCCTGATGGAGGAGCTGCTGGATTACACGGCCCGCGGAGAAAACTCCGTTTACCACACCTGCCGGGAGCTGGCGGAAGGGGTTTCATAACGTCACGAGAACTTTTCCGGCGGCTCGTCCCGAATTGATCGATTCGTTCTCGTGAAGGAACAAAAAATGGGAATTGTACAGGAAAGTATACAAAATCAACTTTATGAAGAAATTAAACAACACATATTGAAAAAGCGTTACAAAATGGGGGATCAGCTCAATCCCAAAATTTTGGCCGCTCAATATAACGTAAGTCCCATGCCCGTTCGCGACGCGCTTCTGCATCTGACCCGCCAGGGGCTCGTCGTGAACAGGGCGAGAGTGGGATTTTACGTGGCCACTTACACGGCTTCTGAAATCAAAGATCTGATGGAAGTGCGCAAAATGCACGAAATGTTTTGCCTCAATCAATACTTTGATTTAACAGATCATGAAAAGATCAAAAAAATTCATCAATGCATGTCGGCTCATCTGCACAAAGACAAGGCCCTCTTCGATCGCTGCGACTTCCAGTTTCATGACCTGCTCATCAACACCTCCAAAAATCGCTTTTTGAACATGCAATACGCCCAGATCAAAGAGCTCCTGCAATTTTTGGTGTACTACGACGCGGAACATGACGAAGAAGCGCTTGCCGATCATGAAAAAATCGTAAATGCCCTGTTGCAGC
>JAISUO010000080.1 GCA_031272035.1 Synergistaceae bacterium | reverse complement strand
GTGGAACGCTGTCTGGCCGCCGGAATGAACGATCATATCGGCAAACCCATCGACATAAACGAAATCATAAAAAAATTGAAACATTGGTTGCAGCGAAGTGAATGACGAGAGGGTTTTGTACCTGTCTTTGACAGTGCCTCTCAGCCAGACGTGATATCATACCAATTTGAAGTAAAAGGCCTGATAATGAAACTAAGCGATTCACACGGCTCATACTTCACCGGTTCGCTGCTTATAAAGTTAGAATAGCTAAAAGCAATGATATTCAAACATTAGCTTCTTCATTAACGCTCGATTGAAAGCAAATTGGTATCACAAAGCATCCCTGCGGCAAACAGCTCTCTGGTTCCGACAAAAAAACATCAGAAATCGTAAAAATGATGTACTGCTGTCTGCCCCCTTCATTATTCTTTATTGTTGACGATTCGTGCATTTCTAATTAAAATATTTTATAGAAAGAAATTATATTCCATTAGATGAAAAATAGATGAAAAAGCTGAAAACAGGAGAATGTCTGTGGATACGAATGGCGTCAGAGTGGTAGAACGGGCATTGGATATTCTCAATTACATGGCCGAAAGCGGGGAGCCCGCAAGGGTCTCCGACATCGCGAAGGCGACGGGGCTTTCTCCCGCCACGGTCTATCGTCTTCTTTCGACCCTTCGGGAGCGCAATGTGGTCCTGCAGGGGGAGAACTCCCTTTACATGATCGGGCCCACGCCCCTTTTCTGGTCGGGCGCTTACCGCCCCCGGCGTGCCCTTGCACGGGCCTTTCGAGTTTGTGTGGGCGAACTGTGGGAGATGAGCCGCGAAACCATACACCTTTACGCATTTGAACGTGATTGCGTTTATTATGTGGACAAGATGGAAAGCCCTCAGGCCGTGGTGATGCGCTCGCGGATCGGCGCCTGGCGCGACCTCTACAGCACCGGCGGCGGACGAGCCGTTCTCGGAGCTCTGCCGGAGGCCGAACGTCAGGCCTATCTGGACAACACTCCTCTCGTTCCCCATACGCCTGAGACGCGCACGGACAAACAGGTTCTGATTCAGCTCCTGGAGGATGGAAACCGTCGGGGGTATCAGGAGGAGCGAGACGAAAACGAGGTGGGAATCCGCTGCGTCGGAGCGCCAATTCTGGACGCGACGGGGTATCCTCTGGGAGCGATCAGCGTTTCCGCCCCTTCCTACAGAATGGACGACGCTCTTTCGGAAAAAATTGGAGCCGTAACCCGGGAGACGGCGGACAAAATCACGGCTCTGCTGAGGAAAAAGTGAGAAGCGTCCCCGCCTGAAATATAACTTGAAATAAAAATTGATATGAAGTGGCATGAAAAATTGAATATGAGGAGAAGGGGGAATTTTTCATGAGAAGCGCAAAACTTGTGGAACCCGAAAAGATTCGGGTCTTCGACGGAGAGCCCGAGCCCAAAGCCGGCCCCGGAGAGGTTCTTGTCCGGGTGAAGGCCGTGGGAATATGCGGAACGGACATCCACGTCTGGCACGGGGAACGTCCCGATGTGACCCTGCCGCGGGTCATGGGGCACGAGTTCAGCGGTGTCGTCGAGGATGCGCCGGGCTCCGGAAAGTTCAAAAAGGGCGATAAAGTCGTCGTCGATCCGGTGGTTTCCTGCGGAAAGTGTGTTTCCTGCAAACGCGGTTTTCCCAACCTCTGCTCCACGGTGAAATGCCTGGGCGTTCAGGTGGAAGGCGCGTTCTGCGACCTTATCGTCGTTCCGGAAAGTAAGGTCTATTGTTTTCCTGACTCCCTGTCCTTCGTTCAGGCCAGTATGATCGAACCCTACTCCATCGGGTCGGAAGTCATGTTCCGGGGCGTCCCAGCGGAGGGTGAAAAGGCGCTGGTTTTCGGCGCGGGGCCCATCGGGCTTGGAATACTCGAGGGGCTGAGGCTCAGGGGTCTTTCCGTCATGGTCACGGACCTGGTGGACAGCCGCCTGGCTAAGGCCAAAGAACTGGGCGCGGCTGAAACCGTCAACAGCAAAAAAGAGGACCTGACGGCGGCGGTCAAAGCCTTCACGGAGGATTTCGGCCTCGATTTCACCGTGGACGCCGTGGGAACTCCGAAACTCATGGAGAGCGCCGTGGAAATGGCCGCGCCGGGAGGGCGAATCGTGGTTCTGGGGTTCCATCCCGACCCCGCGCCGCTTCCGGAGCTGTTTCTGGTGCGTAAGGAACTGAAGGTTCTGGGAACCCGGATGAACTGCAACCGCTTCCCGGAGGTCATCGAGTGGTTCGGTGGAAAAAAGGTCCATCCGGACGCCCTGCTGAGCGCGGTCTATCCTCTGGAGGACATTCAGAAGGCCTTCGAGCACATCGTGGCGGACCCCGAAAATACTCTGAAAATTGTCATCACGCTGTAATCGTGTAAAAATGGGAACGTGCGGATTATTTTCCGTTTTATATCCCATTTTTGTATAAATTAAAGTGTTTTGTATAAGTTTTAAGGCAGTCTGGTATTGGTTGAATTTTTCCTTTAACAAATTTAGAATTATAAAATCCATTAGGAGGAATGCAGGGTGACTACATTGTTCGATCTGAAGGGGAAGGTGGCTGTCGTTACGGGCTCTCGAAAGGGGCTGGGCTTCGGCATCGCCGAGGGACTGGCCGAGGCCGGGGCGGACATTGTCGGAGTCGGCCCTCTTCCCATGCCGGAGCTGGAAAAGTCCGTGACGGGACTGGGACGTCGTTTTCTTTATTTTGAGGCGGATCTGTTCTCTCAGGATAAGATCCCCGCAGCCGTCGAAGAAACCGTCAAAAAATTCGGCGGTATCGATATTCTCGTGAACAATGCGGGAACCATTCGAAGGGCGGAACTGCTGGACTTCACGGAGAAGGACTGGGACGACGTCATCAGCCTCAACCTCAGGACGGTTTTCTTCTTCTCCCAGGCGGCGGCCCGGCAGATGCACAAACAGGGGCGTGGCGGCAAGATCATCAGCGTCGCGTCGCTGCTGTCCTTCCAGGGGGGGATTCGAGTGCCCTCCTACACCGCCAGCAAAAGCGGCGTTGCGGGATTGACGAAGCTCATGGCCAACGAACTGGCGAAGTACAACATCCAGGTCAACGCCATCGCTCCCGGTTACATGGCCACCGATGTCACCGATGCCCTTCAGAAGGACCCCGTCCGCAGCAAGGACATCCTGGACCGCATTCCCGCAGGCCGGTGGGGAAGCCCCGACGACCTGAAGGGAACCGCGATTTTCCTCGCCTCCAGAGCATCCGACTACGTGACGGGCCACATCCTTGCCGTGGACGGAGGCTGGCTGGCGAGATAACCTGTCGTTTTTCGGAGCCGTTACGGAGGGCCTCATATAAAATTGAGGTATTTAGGAAATATTGTGACAGGAAATATTATGAAAGGAAGAGATTGAAACCATGGCAAAATTTGTAACTTTCGGCGAAGTCATGTTGAGGCTGACGCCTCCCGGCCTTGAAGTGCTGCTTCAGACGCCGCAGTTTGTGGCGACCTTTGGAGGAGCGGAGGCCAACGTGGCCGTCTCTCTGGCCAATTACGGCGAGGACGTGGCCTACGTCACGGCGGCCCCGAAAAATCCCATCGGCGACGCGCTGATTAAGGAGCTCCGCAGTTTCAACGTCTGCACGAAACACATTCGGCGCTCGGGAGACCGCCTGGGGCTCTACTTTACGGAGACGGGCGCGGCGATGCGTCCCTCCAAGGTCATCTACGACCGGGCTCACGCCGCCATTGCGGAGGTAAAGCCGGGAGATTTCGACTGGGACGCCATTTTCGACGGGGCGAAATGGTTCCACACCACGGGCATCACTCCCGCCATTGCGGAGGGCACGGCGGCCGTGGCCATTGAGGCCATGAAGAAGGCGAAGGAGAAGGGCATGACCGTCTCCTGCGACCTAAACTACCGTAAAAAGCTGTGGAAGTGGGGCAAGACCCCCAAAGAGGTCATGAGCCAGATGGCGCAGTACATCGACGTCATGATCGCCAATGAGGAGGACTGCCAGAAGTGCCTCGGCATCGAGCTGGACGTGGATGTGACCTCCGGAAAGCTCGACACTTCAAAATATGAGGGGCTCGCCAAAAAGGTCATGGGAACGTTCCCCAACGTCAAATACCTGGCGGTCAGCCTGCGGGAGTCGGTCAGCGCCGACTGGAACAACTGGTCCGTGGTTCTGGCTTCGAAGGACGCGTTCCACGTCAGCAAAAAATATGAGATTCGCGACATCGTGGACCGCATCGGCGGCGGAGATTCCTTCGGTTCCGGGCTCATTTGGGGCATGAACCACTGGGACCCGTCCACCGCCGAGGGGCGGCAGAGCGCCACGGAGTTCGCGGCGGCGGCCTCCGCGCTGAAGCACACGATTTATGGCGATTTCAACCGGGTTGCCCTTGACGACGTTCTGAACCTGATGGGCGGCGACGCCTCCGGGCGCGTTCAGCGCTGAACGGCGGAAAGGGGAAGAGATTTCATGATACGTAAGTACGAAGTTCTGCAGAAAATTGGCGACGCGGGAGTTGTGGGGATCATTCGGGTGGACAACATCGACTTTGGCGTCATGGCCTCGGAGGCGATTTTCGAGGGAGGCATTCCGGTGATCGAGGTCTCGATGACGCACCGGGGCGCGGTGGAAATCATGGCGGAAATGACGGCCCGTCTCGGCAAAAAGGGCCTGCTTCTGGGGGCGGGGACCGTCGCCGACCCTGAAACGGCGCGAGCCTGTATGCTGGCTGGAGCGGAATTTATTTTTGCACACTGCCTCAGCGAGGACGTGGCGCGTATCTGCAATCGCTACGGCGTGCCCTACATCCCCGGCGTGGGATCGGTGACCGAGGTGATGAAGGCCTTCGAGCTGGGAGTTGACGTAGTGAAGGTGTTCCCCGGCGAAGTGCTGGGCCCTCAGTTCATCAAAGCGACCCGCGGGCCCCTGCCCAACGCGAAAATGCTGGCCGTGGGGGGCGTTTCTCCGGACAACCTGGGCGAATGGTTCAGGGCGGGAGCGTTTGGCGTGGGGCTGGGCTCCGCCCTGACGAAGCCCGGCGGAAAGGAAGGAACGGCCGAGACGATAAAGGCCGCGGCGAAGGACATTGTGGCGAAAGTCGCCGATTTGCGCAAAAAATAGCGTAAATTCAGAACAGGTGAATCTGGATTACAGCAACAGCGCGGTCGTGACTGAAGAATACGCGTAACACGGAGAACGGACGGACAGAAATTTATTGCAGAAAAGGGCCAACGGCTCTAAGTGAGGAGTGGTCAATGTGAACGCCGTATTGCAGAAGATCGCCGATGTGGGAGTCGTCCCCGTCGTCAAACTGGATTCGCCCGATCAGGCTCTGCCCCTGGGACAGGCGCTGATGGCCGGAAGCCTGCCTGTGGCGGAGGTGACCTTCAGAACCGACGCCGCGGAAGAGTCCATAAAGCGGCTTTCCGCGGAGCTGCCGGATCTGTTGGTGGGAGCGGGAACGGTTACCACCATCGACCAGGCAAAGCGCGCCGTGGCGGCGGGGGCGAAGTTCCTCGTCTCGCCGGGCTTTAATCCGGCGGTGGTGAAGTATTGCGTGGACAACAACATCCCGATTACACCGGGAATGAACAGCCCGTCCCAGATTGAGCAGGGGCTGGAGCTGGGGCTGAGCGTTCTGAAGTTCTTCCCCGCCGAGCAGTCGGGAGGGCTCCCCATGCTGAAGGCTTTCGCCGGACCTTACAGCGGAGTCAGATACATTCCAACCGGCGGAATCGGCCCCAAAAACCTCGCGGAATATCTCGCCTTTCCCAAGGTTCTGGCCGTGGGCGGAAGCTGGATGGTCAAGCCGGAGCTGCTGGCCGCCGGGAACTACGCTGAGGTGACGCGCCTCTGCCAGGAGGCCGTGATGCTCGCGCTGGGCTTCGAACTGCGTCACCTGGGCATCAACGAGCCCGATGCCGACGCGGCTCTGACGGACGCTCAAACGATGGACAAACTGTTCGGTTTTGCCGTGAAACAGGGAAACAGCAGCCATTTTGCGGGTATCGGGTTCGAGTTCATGAAGACGATGTACCTCGGCAAAAACGGCCATATTGCCATTGCGACCCTGAGCGTGGATCGAGCGGTGGCGTATCTGGCGACGAAGGGAATCAAAACCAGGCCGGAGACAGAAAAGCGCGACGCCTCCGGATCGCTGACCGTGGCCTACCTCGAACCCGAAGTCGGCGGCTTCGCGATTCACCTGGTAAAGAAGTGAGGAAATAAAGAACCCTCGCAATTGCAGCAGAATACAGAAACAATATCCATTCCCACCCTGCAGATCATCATATTGCAGGGTGGGAATTATTTGTGATACCTTATGTTTTCGTGATGTGCTTACGGCCTTTCCCGAGTGCATCGGCGTCGCCGTCAGTCCAAGTAAATAGAGGTTGGGGATTTTCTGGCGGAGCAACAAAAGGAGCCTCTGGCAATCGTAAGCGGGAGTATGGTGAGCTTCGTCGATAACTACGACAGCCGACGATGCGTGGGCACCCGACAGGCCAGTTTCAATGAACCTCCGGCTATTTCCTCTATATATTCCTCGTAAACGTTTCGGTATGTTATGCTAAACAAAGGCGGTTGATTTGGAAAATCGGACGCTTTCGATTCTTGAATTGACAAAACATTCTGCCGTAATTCAATGGCTGATGTCTGTTATATCGAATTTTCTCCACGCTGCGGAGAAAATTTGCAGGAGATAAGTTATGAACATAGTCGAGATTGAGAACACACTGTATTCGGAAGTAAAAGCCCTGATTGAACAAAGCCGTCAACGAGTCGCGGCTGTTTTCGACACGGAAATCACTTTGCTTTATTGGAATGTTGGACGCCGTCTGAAAACTGACATTCTGTCGAATGGACGCGCCGAGTATGGAGAACGTATTTTAGACACTTTATCGGCTCGATTGACTGCTGAATACGGCAAAGGCTGGAGCCATAAGCAATTGAGGCATTGCATCCAGTTATCGTCGGTTTTCTCCGACGAAAAGATTTTCTCCGCGCTGCGGAGAAAATTGAACTGGACAAGCATCAAGACCATAATGTACATAGACGATCCGCTGAAACGCGACTTTTACATCGAAATGTGCGCGATGAACCATTGGAGTACACGCTTGTTGCGGGAACGAATAAATTCCATGCTCTTTGAGCGTACAGCCATTAGCCGTAAACCGGATGAAGTCATCGCACGGGAGTTGGAATTGCTCAAAAATGAAAAGAAATTGTCGGCGGATTTGGTATTTCATGATCCATATTTTCTTGATTACTGCGGTTTGGTTGATGTTTATTCAGAGAAGGACTTGGAATCGGCGATTATCGCGGAACTGGCGCGATTCATCATTGAATTGGGCTCTGACTTCGCATTTCTTGCGCGTCAAAAGAGAATCACCATCGATAACAGAGACTATTACATCGACTTGTTGTTTTTCCATCGGCGATTGCGCTGTCTGGTTGCAATTGACCTGAAATTGAGCGAATTTGAGGCGGCTTACAAAGGCCAAATGGAGTTGTATTTGCGCTGGCTGGAAAAACACGAGATGACGGAAGAAGAGAACCCCCCTATTGGATTGATCTTGTGTTCCGGGAAAAACGAAGAACATATCGAACTGTTGCAGTTGAACAAAAGCAACATCCGCGTGGCCGATTATCTCACGAAGCTGCCGGATATGAAGGTGTTGGAAGCCAAACTGAAACAATCCATCGCACGGGCAAAACATCGTCTGGAGCGAACTGAGGATGAAAACGCGCTGCCCGATCAGGCAGAGTAGTCTCAATCGAAATGACTGGCTCCGACTGTGAACCCGATAAACTGAATAAGAGTGATGTTAGCCGTCCAGGTTTTCCAAAGCTTTTTTCTTCGCTTTCGGCGCAACTGCCCTTGGCCCTGTTCAGGCCGCTTACGAGGATGAATTCTGTGCGTAGTCTTTTGACAAAGGACATCACGGCAAAATGTATTTCATGAGTTTAAGATTACATTTTCACAAGTTATACCAATTTGCTTTCAATCAAGCGTTAATGAAGAAGCTAATGTTTGAATATTATTGCTTTAAGCTATTCTAACTTCAGGCCTTTTATTTCAAATTGATATTAATGTTGTTGATTTTTCCTTTCACTTTTTCGAGTGAGGCATGATATATTTATAAAATGTGGCACAAAAACGATACGATGGTATAGTGGATATCTTTCTCTGGTTTGTCTAATGAAAATTGATTTGTGGATGGGTATAGATGAGTCTATATTTTTATGAGAACTGGAGATGAATTTGCGATGGTGGGTTATTATAATCTTAATGTCCCAAAACTTGCAGACGAACGAAAACATGATACCAAACAACCATTTCCACACCAATTGAAAGCTTTTACTGCGTTGGATAAAACGTTGCCCCTGCCAATCAGAGGATATGCCGGTACAATGTTAGTGCTTCCCACAGGCGGAGGAAAGACATTCACCTCAGTCGACTGGATATGCCGTAACATACTCTCGAGGGAAATCAAAGTGCTGTGGCTGGCGCAGTCAGGATATTTGCTCGACCAGGCGGCCGAAACATTCATAGCGGAGATTCATAAAGCAGCCGGGCGGGATAAAATCAATCTGCGCGTCGTTTCAAGCAGCGATAAGCACGCTAATCAGGGAACCATTGGAATAACCGACGACGTGCTGATCTGCACGACGCAAACCGCAATCGCAGCGTACTCGTCCGAGCATCTCGACGGGCGCGGAAAGGTCGCTAAAACTCCGTTTCGAAAATTTGTAGATAACTGCAAAGATACGCAACTGTTCGTAGTTGTCGACGAAGCTCATCATGCTCCCGCTTACGGCTGCCGGACGCTTCTTTTGTCGCTTCGCGAGGAAATCCCCAACCTCTATTTACTCGGACTGACGGCGACGCCGACGCACATGGACAAGCGTATCAGCGGTTGGCTGAAAAATATATTCGATAAAGGGAACAACGGGAATAAAGGGGACAAAGGAATTTGTTACCAAGTCACCAGAGAAGAATTAGCGCTGAATAAAATACTCGCGGTTCCTAAGTATATTGAAAGGCAAACAGAACTGGAGTTCGAGGTCGACAGCGCCCTGATAGATCGCCTCGTGAACAAGCACAAGGATTTACCGGACAGCATTATCGAGAATTTAGCGAA
>JAISUO010000079.1 GCA_031272035.1 Synergistaceae bacterium | reverse complement strand
ACGTGCTCCCCTCCCGGTCACTTCAGGTTGGCCAGAACCAGAGCGATCAGGGCGCTTCTCTCGGGCAGCCGGTCGATGTCGATGTTTTCGCTGGCGGAGTGTGACCCTTCGCCGTAAGCTCCCAGCCCGTCCAGGGTGGGAACGTGGAGCGCCGTGAAGTTGCCGTCGCTGGCGCCTCCCGTGCTGATCTCAGGAAGATCGAAGTCGAGGTACTTCGCGGCCAGGTCCTTCGCCATGAGATACAGAGCTTCTACGTCCTTCGTGCGTCGGTAGGGCGGCCGGTTCAGCCCTCCCGTGATTTCGACGCGGGCTTTGGGGTCGCAGGGTTTCAGGCCGAGAATTTGTGGAATCACCCTGTCGCCCTCCTCCTCTGTGGCGATGCGCAGGTCGATTTCGGCATGGGCCCATTCCGCCACCACGTTGGAAACGGTTCCTCCCTCGACTCTGCCCACGTTGACCGTGGTGCCCTTTTCCAGATCGGTCAGGCCGCTGAGAAAGAGTATCTGCCGGGCCAGCTCGTTGACGGCGCTGACGCCGCTGGTAAAATCCGCCCCCGAATGCACGGCCTTTCCGCCGATGTCCAGGGTGAAGCGACCCACGCCCTTGCGCATGGTCTTGATGGATCCTCCGGGGCCTGCGGGCTCCAGAACGAGAGCGTATTTGCTTTTTGCGGCCTCCTCCTCGATGATGGGCCGCGATTTCAGACTGCCGGGCTCCTCGTCGGAGTTGAAAAGGAACACGACCTTTTTTCCGAGAGGGATATGCAGGTCTTTGAGGGTCTTCAAAGCGAAAAGCCCCGCTGTGAGCCCTCCCTTCATATCGAAAATGCCGGGGCCGTAACCTTTGTTTCCCTCCACCCGGAAAGGGCGCTCCCGAAGCGTGCCTTCCGGAAAAACCGTGTCATAGTGCCCGACGACGAAAATCTGTTCCTCCCCGTCACCGAATTCTCCCCGAATGAAGTCGCCGTAACCCTCCACCGGAATGCGTTTCGTCCTGCCGCCGGTCAGTTCTTCGAAAAATTCTGCCAGTTTCCCGGCCAGAACGTCGCCAAGGGCCTTGTTGTGAGATGGAGATTCATGTTCCACAAGAACCTTCAGAACCTCCAGCATCTCTTTTCGCTGTCGTTTCAGCGCATCGTAAATTCTGTCCATGATTTGTTCCATCCTTCCTGAATCAGTCGTATGGGGGAGGTGATGTATACTGAATTATAATATACTTCGAGCTGAAAACAGAGGGCTGCGTCATTTGCGGAGTTCGGTGAACCTGCAGGGGGTCTCGGGGGGAGTTCCGCCCCCTTGAGCTTTAATTGGTGTTTTTTATTTTCCGGGGAGGCGAAAGACAATGAACTATCGTTTGCCCGTCGCGCGCATGGAGGCGGCGATGCGAGGGGGCGGCATACGCGAAATCATGAACAGGGCGGGGGCGCTGGAGCGGGCCGGCAAAAAAATCGTTCACCTGGAGGTCGGCCGTCCGGATTACGACTCTCCCGCCTGCGCGAAGGAAGCCGTGAAAAAAGCTCTCGACGCCGGTTTGGTGCATTACACGGACACGGCGGGGATTGCGTCGCTGCGCCGCGCCCTCTCGAAGGCGCTGAAGCGCGACCAGAGCCTTGACATCGATCCGGATCGGGAGATTCTGGTCACGGTGGGGGCGTGCGAGGCGCTGGCGGTCACTTTTTTCACCTTTCTGGAGCCGGGGGATGAGGTGATTGTCCCGACGCCCTTTTTCCCCGCCTACGCCGATCAGATCGCGCTGGCGGAGGGCGTTCTTCGGGAGGTTCCCTGCCGCTTCGAGAACGAATTTCGTCTGGCCGCCTCGGACATCGAAAAGGCGATAACGCCAAAAACGCGCCTTCTGCTGATCAATACCCCCAACAACCCCACAGGCGCCGTTCTGAGAAAAAACGATCTGGAGGAAATCGCCGAGCTGGCCCGAAAGCATGACCTCCTGGTCGTCAGCGATGAATGTTACGAAAAGTTTTTATACGAAGGCGAGCACGTCTCCATCCTGTCCCTGCCGGAGATGCGGGAACGGACGATCCTCATCAGCGCGGCGTCCAAGACGTTTTCCATGACGGGCTGGAGGGTTGGGTGGATCGTGCTCCCGCCGGAGGTCCGGCCTTACGCGGCGAAGAACCACCAGAACCTCACCAGCTGCGCCACGGCCTTCGCTCAGGCGGGGGTGGCCGAGGCTCTGGAAAACGCTGGAGAGGACGTGAAACGCATGATCGAGGGCTACAGAGAGCGTCGGGACGCTCTGATCGGACGCCTGCGGGGGATAGACGGATTCGAAACCCACATGCCGGGCGGCGCGTTTTACGCTTTTCCACGAGTGGAGAAGCTCCTGACGCGATTTCGTATGACCACCGCCGAGCTGGCCGGGTGGCTTCTGGAGGAGGCGGGGGTGGCCACGGTCCCAGGCGAGGCGTTTCACGCGGAAGGAGCGTTTCTGCGAATGGCCTACTGCCGCCCGCTGGAGGAAATTCACGAGGCCATGGACCGCGTGGAGAACGCCGTCAGAGCCAGACTGCGCTCGTCAGCGAGTTAGCGGGTTTTATCAAAAAAGGCCCGCTTACCAGGCGTCCGTGCCTTCGGCATAGTACCGCAGAAGCCGAGGGCGCAGCAGGGTGTTGACGGCGATGTCCTCCAGGTTCCGCCGCTCGTCCTTCGCAAAGGCAAACAGCGTTTGAAAATTCTCCCGACTCAGCCAGGACAGGGGCAGCCCCTCCGGGAAAACGAAGTCCGGCAAGCCGGAGGAGGACAGGGCCAGATTGAAGCCCCAGTCGCCGAAAGACGGCACGTACAGATGATAGGGCAGCACAAGGGGGAACGCCTCCCCCAGGGTTTTGTTGATGCACCAGAAGGCGTCGCCGGTGTAACATGGGCTGCCGGACTGAGTGGCCATGACGCCGCCCGGAGTCAGGTTTCGTCGGGCCATTTGGTAGAACGCCGTGGTGTAAAGTTTGTTCAGAGCCTCGTTGTTGGGGTCGGGCAGGTCAGCGAGAATGACGTCGTAAGGTTCTTCGTTGCTGCGGAGAAAGCTGAACGCATCCTCGAAGACGCAGTGAATCCGCGAATCCTCCAGAGAACCTCGATTCAGCGCCGCGATCAGCGGATTTTGGCGGCACAGGTTCACGAGGGCTTCGTCGATATCCACAAGGGTGATTTCCCGGATGTTCGGATACTTCAAAAGCTCTCTGGCGGCCAAACCATCCCCCGCCCCCAGCAGCAGCACCCGGGAGGCGTCCGGTCTTGCCGCCAGCGGCACGTGAACCAGAGCCTCGTGGTAGCGGTACTCGTCCAGAGAGGAAAACTGCACGTTGCCGTCGATGAAGAGCCGGAGATCGTCCTTGTGCTTCGTGAGCACCACCTTCTGCCAGCGCGTCTGAAGGCTGAGAATAACCTGATCCCGGTAAAGCCCACCTTCGAGGCTGGTGGTCATCGCGTCTCCGGCGAAGGTAAATCCCAGCAGCAGAAGGAATCCCGCGCAAACCACGGCGCGAAGACCCCGACGATGAACAAGCCGCGTTGGATAGCGAAAAACGACTCCGACGGCGGCGGCGAAGTTGAGCACGCCGGTGAAAAATGCCGTGGTCACGTAACCGAGGGAGGGCAGCAGAACGAGGGGGAAAAGAAGCGACCCGAACAGCCCCCCCAGGTAATCGAAGGCGAAGACGCTGGCCACCCCGCTGCGCAGGCTCAACCGCTCCTGATCGAGAATGCGCACCAGAAGGGGAATCTCCAGCCCCACGAGGCCGCCGATCAGCACCGTCAGGAGATACATGACGAGGGGATAACTTTTGGTGTGAAGATAGCACAAAAACAGCGTCATGCTGGAAAATCCGCCCGCAAGCCCCACAGCCGCCTCCACGAGAACGAACACGTCGAACAGATCGCGGACGAATTGCTTTGAAACCCAGGAGCCGAGGCCCATGGCGAAAAGATAAAGCCCGATCGTCAGAGAGAACTGCAGCACTCCGTCCCCCAGCAGGTAAGAACTGAGACTGCCGATCAGCAGCTCGTAGACCACGGAACAGATCGAAATGACGAGCGTCGCGAACAGCAAAAAACCCGGATTGAAATCCGAAATGCCGCCGCCGGCCTCTGGCGGGCCCTCCGGGTTCGCTCGTCGCGGAGCCCCGTCCGTCTCCTGATTTTGATTCATATCCTGAAGCGCGTCGGCTTTTTCACTGAATAGAGCCGCTTACCGCCAGAGCGATGGCGATGAAGAAGCCCGCCAGAGCGAAGCCCACCGCCGTGTTGTGCTCGTCGATGTGACGGTGCAGGTTCTCCTTCCGGAACAGCAGGGCCAGCAGAAGATAGCCCGCCACGAACAAAACGAGTCCCGTGCCCGAAAACACGAGGGTCGCGAAAAGACCGTCCATCATCCCGTCTTCCGTCCCCCGTCCGCCTCCGATGACGGAAGACCGAACGATGAGGCCCAGGGCGACGAAGAGCCCGCCCGCCAAAACGCCCACCGCCGTGTTCTTTTCCTCGAAGATCTCTTTGCGGAAGTCGCAGGGAACGACAAAATCGAGAACCATGAATCCGACGATCAGCAGGATAATCGAGAGCAGTCCGTACAAAAACGCTTCCAGCACCATCATTGTCATCATTTGCACCTCTATATCGGGCATCGATCCCGAATTTTCACTTTCCAAAATGGCTTCCGCCGCCCGTGGAGCGTCGGGCGGAGATGCTGGCCTGACGCGCGCTGCCCACGATGGAGGAATAACGACCTGTATCGATGTTGTACGTGTTTGCCGGATTTACCGTGGCTCGCTCCGCGTTTCCATACCAGGCCCGGCTGGCCCGGTACAGGTTGTACGTCCTCGAAGGCCAGCGGGGACGATAGGCGGTGTAGCGATTCTCCCTGGCGTCCGCCGCGCTGACCTGCACGAAGGTCGCGCCGGTTTCGGACTCGTAGATCATCACGGTTTCGCGGTCGGTTTGCAGCATTCGCTCGCTTCGGGCGAGGTCCGGCGTTTTGTCGGAGTCGGCGTCGGTGTCAGAATTGTCCTTCAGCGCCATCGTCACATACCGTATGCGCTCCGGATCCATCTGAATGATGGCCTGACAGGCCTGATCCGGCGTGAGGGCGGTGGAGTAGACCTGCGCCTTTCTGCCCCCGGGCAGGGTGACGGAGGTCTCGTGCCGGAATGAACCGGAGGCCGCGAGCTGCCTTTCGATACAGGGTCCCGAATTGTACCAATAGGTCAGAAGACCCAAAATTATCTGCAAACAAACAAATCCCGCGACGACCCAGGGACGACCCCGACGACGCCCGCGGACGGAGCGCAGCAGCGAAGGGC
>JAISUO010000078.1 GCA_031272035.1 Synergistaceae bacterium | reverse complement strand
GCGGGTCTGAATTGCAAAATACGTTTGTCCCAGAGCGACAATCTCTTTGCGCGGGTCGCCATTTTGAACAATCAGATAACAGGCGTACCGCGAAAGTTCATAATCCGTCTGCCTGCGTTTCGCTCCACTGCCTATCTCGACCATTTTCCCGACCTCAGGAAAATGGTCCGTAACCTCGAATCCGCTGTTTTTGCAGGCAAGCATGGCGCGGTCGATCACTTTTGAGAAGTTCTCCCATTTCGCGTACTCAAGCGTTGGCGCAAGTTCACGTGCGTACCAAAATTCCCCGCCGTCTTCGCGGATATGCTTTATGCTCTCAAAAGTTCTATATTCCTCTGCTTTCAAATGCGCCATATACCATGTTTTCCCTTCTCCAACATAATGTTTTCTCTTCAGGCCATCCTTTCCATCTCGTCCTTTTCATCCGCGCTCCGATTTCGTCCTGTCGGTGTCAATCCAGATTCAGAAGAACCTTCAGATTTCCACGCCGGTTTTCGCCGCGTCCAGCCGATGAAGGACGACGACTCCGCCGCAGAACCGCTTTACGAGGTCCATCGTCTCCTCCGCGGCCTGACGTCCCGTGTCCAGGCTCATGGGCGGCAGGGCGTCGATGTTGATGGCCACTCTGCGGGTCGAGGGCTCGATCTTGCTGACTTCGCCGTTCTTCCAGCACCAGGCGCGGCAGAAAACCTCGCCGTTGCCCGTGTCCAGCAGTACGATCTCCCCGGGGTCAGGCGTCTCCCGCTCGCCGGGGGCTCCCAGAGGCGTGTAGTGTTCGTTTCCCGCCGCAGGGGCCAGGCGAATATCCCCCTTCACTTTGTCGAGGTCGTCGCCCCCCGCCGGCAGGATGTACTTCATGCTGACGACGTTGAAAATCGCCACAAGGCTGCTCACGAAGGGCATGTCCTTCCCGCCCCGCACCCGTTTGATCAGGTTGGCGATGGAAGGCGGACAGCGGTTCGGGTTGACGCCGAAGGACTGGAACGCCCCGCGCCAGGAGTCGATCAGCGGATGCGCCTTCAGGTCCGCGAAACTTTCGTCCTCCCGAAGACGGCTCTCCGCCTCGCGGAGCATTGCGACAAGGGCCGGATCCTCCTTCGTGTTGTCCACATCCGCCGCCACCAGAACATGGCGCACATACCCCGGAAAAGCCGAAAAAACCTCCGGCGCAATTTCGATTTTCAAAGCAGCAGGACCTCTCTTTCGTCATCTTTCAATAATAAACGTGAGCCGTCGAACAGTTAATCAGCGCTCCTTCAAATTCAACAGAGGTATTATACCGGAACCGCAGGTAATACCAATTTGCTTTCAACCGAGCGTTAATGAAGAAGCTAATGTTTGAATATCACTGCTTTTAGCTATTCTAACTTTAGGCCTTTTATTTCAAATTGGTATAAAAGAGCGTCCGCCGGTAAGAGTGACAGAAAGAATAACAGGAATAACAGCGGTTGACACGTAAGCTGGACCATGCTAAATTAAGGATATAACTGAGAATATTCAATATTCACCCGTAGTTTATGAAAGGAGGACCCCGCGTGAATCGTTTCTTTTGGACATGAGCTGTATCAGGGCCATGTGGACCATGCGCGAAAATTTTGAGAACGGCGGGGCATTCCTTCTTCACGGCAACGCTCAGACCATAACCCCATTAAAGTTAACGTTTCCCAACGACACCTCCGGAGTATGCCTTTTTCAGGGCGTATTTTTGTTTGCTGCCGGACGATCGTCGGATGCGTCAGGAAAAGGAGAAAAATGGCGACCTGCATTGGCGTCGATATAGGTTCCACAGCCGCGAAAGCCGTCGTGCTCGGCGAGGATGGGACAATTTTGTTCAAAGCGGCGATTCCCACGGGATGGAGCAGTTCCGAAGCGGCAAAATCCCTTTGGACGGCTATGGAAGAAATGGAAAAAGCGGAGAAAAAGCCCCTGACGGCGGACGCGCGGGCGGTCGCCACCGGTTATGGCCGCGTCTCCGTGCCTTACGCCGACAAAACCGTCACGGAAATAAGCTGTCACGCCCGGGGAGTGCACCGCCTCTTTGGGCGCGACTGCACGATCATCGACATCGGCGGCCAGGACACGAAGGTGATCGCCCTGGCGGGCGGCAGGGCGAAGGATTTTTTGATGAACGACAAGTGCGCGGCGGGAACGGGGCGCTTTCTGGAGGTCATGGCCAACACTCTGGCCCTGGATCTGACGGAACTTTTCGACCTCGCGGAAGACGGCAAAGACGCCAGCATCAGCGCCATGTGCACCGTCTTCGCCGAAAGCGAGGTCATCAGCATGATCGGCCGGGGCCGGAAGAAAGAGGACATCGCATTCGCGATCTGCGAGTCCATCGTGGCCCGCGTTTCCGCCATGTGCGGCAAACAGGGCGGCGGGAGAGAATTTTTCCTTTCGGGAGGGCTTTGCGGAAGCGAATACATCCGCCGGCGGCTTTCGGACACTCTGGGCGCGCCCGTATACACCGACCCGCTGGCGCGCTGGGCCGGCGCCCTGGGTGCGGCCGTCATCGCCGGCGAACTGAAAAACTGATATTCGGGAGGATCAACTTTATGCATGATGAGTTTATACATGATACGTTAATACATGACGTGGAATCGTTGTTCGAGCGGATGCGGGACGCCATTCCGGCGGGGGCGGTCCGGATAAAGGAGGCCAGCGAGGCGGGGCGCAAAATCGTGGGGTGTTACTGCGCCTACACGCCCTTCGAAGTGATCCGGGCGGCGGGGGCTATTCCCGTGTCGCTTTGC
This sequence comes from Synergistaceae bacterium, assembly GCA_031272035.1. Classification (NCBI taxonomy): domain Bacteria; kingdom Thermotogati; phylum Synergistota; class Synergistia; order Synergistales; family Synergistaceae; species Synergistaceae bacterium. Next base: position 25,645 of record JAISUO010000078.1, on the reverse strand, counting down.
AGCACCAGCGAAAAGCCCATAGCGGCGGGAGAAGAGCACCTGCCCCGCAACCTCTGCCCGCTCATCAAGGCCAGTTACGGTTTTGCCCTGACCGACACCTGTCCCTATTTCCACTTTTGCGACATTGTCGTGGGGGAGACGACCTGCGACGGCAAAAAGAAAATGTACGAGCTGCTGGACCGTCTGCGGCCCACCCACGTCATGCAGCTGCCTCAGACCTATCTGGGGGAGGAGGCGAAAAGGGCCTGGCGGGTCGAAATAGAACGCCTGGCCGCCCGGCTGGAGGAGTTTTTCGGCGTCACGATCACCGAGGACGCCCTGCGGCGGGAGATTAAAATCCGCAACGACGAACGCCGCATCATGAATGCGTTTTACGACCTGTCGAAGCTGTCGCCCGCTCCGCTTTCCGGGCTGGAACTGCACACCGTCAACGAATTTTTCAAGGTCTCCTTCGGCGACCCGAAAGCTCTGGAGCTCATTCGCGAGCTGACCCGAAAGCTCCGGGAAAACCACGAAAACGGGCAGCGCCGCGTCGCGGACAGGCGGCGGATCATCGTGACGGGCTGCCCCACGGGGAAGAGCCTGGAAAAAGTTTTCAACGCCATCGAGAACAACGGCGGCGTCATCGTCGCTTTCGAGAACTGCGGCGGCGTCAAGCCCATCTGCGAGCTCGTCGACGAAACCCTTCCGCCTTACGAGGCGCTGGCTGCCAAGTACCTCGGCATCCCCTGTTCCTGCATGACCCCCAACGTGAAACGTCTGGACCTCCTGGAGGAACTGGCGGACGAGTACCGCGCCGACGGCGTTGTGGACATCATCCTGCAGGCGTGCCACACCTACAGCGTGGAGACCTTCCAGGTCCGGGAGCGCATGGGGGAAAAAGACGTCCCTTACATCGCGGTGGAGACCGACTACTATCAGGGCGACACGGAGCAGCTTTCCACGCGCATGGGCGCGTTCATCGAAATGATGGTATAGGATGGCGCAGAATGACGCAGGGCCCGCCGGCGGGGAGCTTCGCCTGCCCCTCCTGACCGCCCGCGCAACCTTCGGAGTTTTTGGGACGTATCTTTTCCTGTAATGTTTCCAAATCCTGTTGTACAATAAAATACAGGGTGATCATGTAACATCGATGTCATTTGGCCCTGAGGATCTTTCGATAGATATTTTAAGGAGGAGTCACAGATGAAGAAATCGTGGGTACGTGTTTTGATGGTTACACTGTTCGTGATGACGTGTACGATGGCCTCCGCCGCCGAGATCAAACGGGGCGACTATTTCATTACGGTGCTGACCGGACCGTCCAGCGGGATTTACTTCCCCATCGGAGGGGCGTTTTCCACCTTCCTGGGCAGTCTGGGGTATAAGACCTCGGCCACCGCGACAGGGGCCACAGCCGAAAACATCAATGCTCTGCTGACCGGGCAGGGAGAAATGGCCATCGCCATGGCCGACTCCGTCATCCAGGCCGTCGAGGCCTTCGGCGCCTATGAGGGGAAGCCCCCCGCAAAGGACCTGAGGGCGATGATGGGTCTGTGGCCCAACTACTGCCAGATCGTCACCACGGCTGATTCGGGAATCAAAAAATTTACGGACATGAAGGGCAAACGAATCGGCGTCGGCGCCCCCAACTCTGGAGTGGAGCTCAACGCCCGCATGATGTTCGAGGCTTACGGCATGACCTACGCCGACTGCAAGGTGGACTATCTCAACTACGGCGAAGCCATCGACCAGATGAAGAACGGGCTCTGCGACGCGGCGTTCGTCACCTCCGGACTGGGCAACGCCACCATCCTGGAGCTGGGAACCACCAAGAAAATCGCCTTCGTTCCCGTGGAGGGCGAGGCTCTGGCCTATCTCCGGAAGAAATACCCCTTCTACATCGAGGCCACGATTCCGGCCGCGACCTACAACACCGAAAAAGACACCACCACGGCGGCGGTCATGAACATCATGCTGGTGGACTCCAAGCTGCCCGCAGACGTGGTTTACGACCTGCTCGACAACATCTACTCGCCGGCGGGACTCGAAGTGATCCAGGGCTCCCACAACACCGCGAAGGTCAACATCAAGCCGGAGACGGCGCTGCGGGGCATCGTGGGGACCTCGGTTCCCTTCCACGACGGAGCGGTGAAATACTACAAAGAAAAGGGCATTTTGAAATAATCGTGATTCCCTTCAGGCTTCATGTCTGAATACGCGCCAGGGGGAAGGCCATTATGCGCTTTCCCCTTTCTTTTAACGACGCGGGAGGTCGTCCTGTCGCTTTTCCTCTTTTTGCTTTTCGCCGGCCCGGCGGGGGCGGAGAAAAGGTTCGTTCTGCGCGTCCGCGACTGGAAGACGGGCGAAGTTTACGCTTCCGCGCCGGCTGAGGCGGGAGACCGGCTTTTCTTCGGCTGGATTCACTCGCTGGAGAAGATCCCCTGGAACGAGTATTACCACATCTCCGATGACGGGGCCCTCGTGCTGGACGCCATCACCTTCCCGGCCTTCGGAGCCGGCATTCCGGAAAACAAGGGAAAAATCAGCTACGTGAAGGACGGTCTGATCCACATGGAGGACATCGGTCAGAGATTCGAGGAGCTGGTGTGGCTCAACTCCCGGACGGCGACCCGGGACCTCTTTCTCAACTGGCGGTACTTCACCTCCGGCCCCGAACTCCCCCACCACGTCCGGCTGCGCCTCGCCGTCGAAAAAAATGAAACATCTCCATAAATTACAAACTGCGAAACATAAATTACGGAAAAATGCTTAACTTTAATTTTGAGTGACAGGCAAGGATAATAAAATAAATAATAAAATATAAATCAAAAATCGGGAGAATGAGATAACAGGAAAATTTAACTTTGTATAAAACAAAAATTAAGGAGTGAGCGTCATGCATCGCAAAATCGTTTATGCGCTGGTGTTTGTCCTGTTTCTTTCTTTCGCCTCCCTGGGGATTGGAGATGCCCGGGCGGAGGCCTCGGAAATAGCTCTGACGTCCATCGGACAGAGCCCGGACGCCGTGATGGTGAACGTCATCCTTAAAAAAATGAAGGTCGCGGCGGACTACAACGCCACCATGAAGGAAGCGGATCTGCAGGGGCAGAAGGTCCTGATCGCCGTGGTGGGAGGCAGCTCCAAGGGGCTGGGGGCCGCCGGAATCGACCGGAACGACGAGCTGAAGCGGGGTATCGCCCTGGTGAACGCCGCGAAGGCCAAAGGCATGAAGGCCCTCGTCATGCACGTGGGGGGCGAGGGTCGGAGAGGCGACCTTTCGGACCTCTTCGTCAAAGGGGTCTTTCCCCTGGCGGACGCCCTGATCGTGGTGAAGGGAGCCAACGCCGACGGGCTCTTCGACCAGGTAAAGCCCGCTTCCGTAACCCTGGTGGAGTCCGCCAGCATCCAGACCGCGGGCAGCGATCTCTCGGCCGTTCTGAAGGAGTGGGGCGTCTCCCTGTAGGGACGCGCCCTCACCTGGCTCATGACCTGGGACTGGTTCTGGCCGGAGGGTTTCTACGCCCTCGCCATGATCGTCTGTTTCGCGTTCGGGGCTTTTGCCCTGAAGCTGCCCATTGCCGTGGCGATGTCGGCCGCCGCCGTGGTCGGCGCGCTGTTCGCGGGATTCGGAATCCCCGTGCGGCACCTGGTCGAGGGCATGTTCGGCTACCTCGACACGATCCTCATTATCGCCTGCGCCATGATCTTCATGAAAACGGTGCAGGACATCGGCCTGATGGAGGCTGTGGCCTCCTGGGGCATCCGGAAGTTCCGCCGGCAGCCCCTGCTGCTGTCCATCGGCGTCATGTTTCTGATCATGCTTCCCGGAATGCTGACCGGATCCTCCACCGCCGCCTGCCTGACCACCGGCGCGCTGGTGGCCCCCATTCTGCTCCGGCTGGGCGTTCCGAAGGCTCAAACGGGCGCCGCTATTGCGCTGGGAGCCATTTACGGCATGATCGCGCCTCCCGTGGACATTCCGGTTATGATCATCGGCGGCGGCATCGACATGCCCTACGTGGGGTTCGCCCTGCCGCTGCTGTTTGCCACCGTGCCGCTGGCTCTGCTGGTGGCCCTCACCTTCATCTATCCCTGGCTGCGCCGCCGGGACTGCGTAGACGAGGCCGGTCTGGAGGCGGAGCTGGTCCGCATGGAAAGAGCCCCTCTCACTTTCCGCCTGTTCCTGCCCTTCGCGGCGCTCATCGTCCTGATGACCGGAGAACAGCTCTTCCCCGAGCAGTTTCCTTCTCTGGGAATGCCCCTGCAGTTCCTGATCGCGTCGGCCTGCGCCCTGTTCAGCGGGCAGAAGTGGAACCCCGTCAGCTCCGCCACCCGCGCGGTCAGCGACGCCCTCCCCGTTCTGGGCATTCTGATGGGCGTGGGGATGTTCGTTCAGGTGATGACGCTGAACGGCGTCCGTGGCTTCGTTTCCGTGTCGGCGCTGGACATCCCCTCCTGGCTGCTTTATGTCAGCATCGGAATTTCAATTCCACTGTTCGGAGCGATTTCCTCCTTTGGAGCCGCCTCGGTGCTGGGGGTGCCCTTCATTCTGGCGCTGCTCGACCGGGATCAGATTCTGGTGGGGACCGCGCTGGCCCTGATCGCCAGCCTGGGGGACCTGATGCCGCCCACGGCGCTGGCGGGGATCTTCGCGGCGCAGGTCGTGGAGGAGAAAAACTACCTCAAAGTGTTGGTTAAATGCGCCGTTCCGGCGATCGTGACGGTTTTATGGGGCGTGGCGATCATCGCCTGGTCCGCGCAACTGGCGCCGTTCCTGACGAAATGACGGGAGGATAAACATGGTTATGACCCTGATTTATCGAGGCATCGTCGGTCTGATTCTTCTTTTGGTCCTGCGGTGTCTCTTCGAAGAGAAAACTTTCTGGAAACAGATGACGGCGGCGCTGGTGGTGATTCCGCTGGTGCTGCGCCTGTTCATGCTGAAGTGAGGCGGTGAACCCCATCATGTTCGGTATAAAAAGCCTCGATTTTCGCGGAACAAAAATCACGGCGCTGGTTCTGCTGCTCTGCTCGCTGGGGATCGCCCGGCTCGCCAGCCTGGACTTCGCCGCAATGCGGACGTTCGAGCTTCCGATTCCCGCTCCCGGCTTTGAACAGCGCCTTTTGTCGGAGTGGTTTCCACCCCTCGCGGGAACGCAGCTGGACACGCCGGTTTACATTCAGAACGGGACGGAACCGGGGGGCTCCGTTCTCGTGCTGGGAGGAACTCACCCCAACGAGCCGGCGGGCTTCATGACGGCCGTCCTGATGACGGAGCGCTCCCGGACGAAGAGGGGCAAACTCTACGTCATCCCCTGTGCGAATCACGCTGGGTTCGAACATACTCAGCCCCAGGAGGCCTCCCCCGAGTCCATGCACTTCACCCTGCCCGACGGGTCGATCCGGGTGTTTCGCTACGGCTCCCGGGATATACTGCACACCCTGACCTGGCCCAACCCGGACATCTACATCCACAGAGCCTCAGGGCAGCGGCTTTCGGGCAACGAGGCCCGAAACCTGAACCGCGCTTATCCCGGCCTGCCGGATGGAAGTCCGACGGAACGCCTGGCCTGGGCGATCATGGAGTTTCTGCGCACGGAAAAAATCGATCTGGCCTTTGACCTGCACGAGGCCTCCCCGGAGTATCCCGTGGTGGACGCCATCGTCGCCCACGAAAGAAGCATGGAACTGGCCGCAGCCACGGCCATGGAGCTGAAGGGTCAGGGCATTGAGGTCCGGCTGGAGCCGTCGCCGAAGAACTTTCGGGGCCTGAGCCATCGGGAATGGGGCGACTACAGCGACACTCTGCCCATTCTGATGGAGGTCGCAAACCCGAGTCAGGGACGTCTGCGCGGGCGCACGGACGAGGCGCTGGTGCTGGAGGGCAGGGACAAGGCCTACATGAAGGCCGCCGGACTGGGACGCCTGTTCGTTCCCTGGGACGCCGGCGGCAAACCCCTGGCTCTGCGCGTGGCGCGCCACCTGACCGCCATCCGGACCTTTCTCTCCATGATGGAATTTTTCGTGGATGAAAACAAGGCCATCGAGATCGACGGTCTGCCCGACTATCAGCAGCTCATCGACGACGGTCTGGGAAAATGGCTGAACAGCAGCAAAACGAATTAAGGTCAAAAGCTCGTCGTAATTCACAAAAGGCAGGATGTTCATACGATTGTGCAGTACCGGGACTCGGGTTCCGGTTATCTCAGAAAGAGAGGTGGAAGTGCAATGCAGCGACTCAGTGGATTTCTGGCAATATTGGGGCTTGTTTCACTTTTATTCTGTGGCGCGGAAGCGCAGGCGGCCAACGCTCCCATCGCGTACAAGGACGTGACGGCGAAGAACGGCATGGTGGCCGCGGCAAATGAACTGGCCTCCCGGGCCGGCGTGGAAATTCTGCAAAAGGGAGGCAACGCCATCGACGCCGCGGTGGCAACGGCACTGGCGCTGAACGTGGTGGAACCCAACGCCTCGGGGATCGGCGGAGGCGGCTTCGCCACGATCCGACTGGCGGACGGCTCCATCGTCTGCTGGGATTTTCGTGAAATGGCCCCCGGCGCGTCCACAAAGGACATGTACGCTTCCGAACAGTCCAAAAAGGAAAAATGGACGGAAGTGGGCGGCAAATCCGTCGGCGTGCCCGGCTCGGTGGCGGGACTGTTCACCATTCTGGGAAAATACGGCACCCTTTCCTTCGCGGAGGTGGCGGCTCCGGCGATAAAGCTCGCCGAAGAGGGCTTCACGGTGGATAAGCTCCTGGCCTCTATGATCGAGGACAACTTCGAAAAAATCAGCAACTACAACCCCGACGGCACCCCCTACACCCCCGACGGGCTGCCCCTGAAGGCCGGCGACACGCTGAAAAACCCCGTTCTTGCCAAAACCTTCAAACTTTTGGCGGAAAAAGGCCCCGACGTTTACTATAAGGGAGAGATCGGTGACGCCGTGGTGGCGGCGGTCAAAAAAGCGGGCGGAATCATGACGAAAGCGGACCTGAACGCCTATAAAATCCAGCAGCGTGAACCCGTCGTCGGCACCTATCGCGGGTTCACGGTGGTTGGACCTCCCCCGGCGTCCAGCGCGGGCGTCCACGTGATGGAGATCCTGAACATCATGGAAACCTTCCCCGTGGCCCAGTGGGGGCACAATGGAGAGAAGTACCTGCACACCCTGGCCGAAACCAGCAAGATGATGTTTGCGGACCGCAGCAAATACATGGCGGACACGGCCTTCGCGAAGGTTCCCATCCACGGACTGGCCTCCAAGGGATACGCCGTGCAGCAGGCCGGACGCATCAAGTCCACCGCCATGACCACCGTCGACGCCGGCGATCCCTGGCCCTTCGACGACAAGCCCAAAACCTCCTGGGTTCCGGCGGGTGAGCACAACTCCCACCAGTCCACGACGCATTTTTCCGTGATGGACAACAAGGGCAACGTGGTGGGCTGGACCTGGACCATCAACTACTTCTTTGGCTCGGGGGTTTTCGTTCCGGAGTACGGCTTCATGCTGAACGACGAAATGGACGACTTCGCCACGAACCCCGCCAGCGTCAACGCGCCCGAACCCGGCAAGCGTCCCCTGTCCTCCATGACGCCCACCATCGTGCTGGACAAAAAAGGTCAGCCCTTTATGACGCTGGGATCTCCCGGAGCGACCCGCATCATCCTGGCCGTGGCCCAGATCATCATGAACGCCGTGGACTTCGGAATGAGCATGGACGAGGCCATCGAAGCTCCCCGGCTCTTCAACTCCGTCAGCGGCGGCAAGGCGGGCAAGCTCATGATCGAGGCGGGCGTGGCGGAAACCACGGTGAATACGCTGAGACTGCGGGGGCATGATGTGGATCCACGCCCGAAGGACCTTTACTTCGGCGGAGCTCAGGGCATCATGTACAAAAACGGAACGTTCATCGGAGGGGCGGACTCCCGCCGCAACGGCGTCGCCGTGGGCTACTGAAACCGGACTGAAATTGGTATGAAATTCTGAAGTCTGAGGCTGCCGTGAATTGTCCGGCAGCCTTTATTTTATCCTGTTTCATTCTGCCGGCTGCAGGAAGGGGATCATCTCCCGAAGCGAGTCAAAGACGAGGTGGGGCTGAATTTCACAGTTCAGAACGTCTTCCAGGGTGCTTTCGCCGCTGAGGACGCAGACGCTCAGGAGGCCGTTGTTCACTCCGGAGGGGATGTCGGTGTAAAGCCTGTCTCCCACCAGAGCGGAATGTTCCTTCAAGGCTCCGGCCAGTCCCAGAGCGTAATCCACGATGCCGGCGTTGGGCTTGCCGATCACCAGATCGGGCCTGCGCCCCGTGGACGCCTCCACGCAGGCCAGAAAAGATCCCACGTCCGGAACGGGCCCCGTCCGGCCGGGACAGTTGAAGTCCGGGTGGGTGGCGATGAAGGGTTTTCCGCTCCGGACGAGATTGCACAGCTTCACCAGTTTCGCGTAGTCGAGCCCGGTGTCGAAGGCCAGAACCACCGCATCGGGAGTTTCGTCGTCCAGCGTCACTCCCTCGCTCAGAAAATCCTCCTTCAGGCTTGGGGTTCCCGCCAGAAAAACCCGCTTTCCCGGCATCTCCCGCCTCAGCCACTGGATGGTGGCGTCCCCGGAGGTGGCCAGCTGCGCCTTTTCAATGATGAGCCCCATTTTCGCCAGCTTCTCGAAATAGGCCGCCCGGCCCCTCGACGAATTGTTGGTCAAAAAGACGAACTTTTTCCCCAGACGCTTCAGACGCTCCAGAAACTCCGGCGCGCCCGGAATCCACCGGTCGTCCAGGTAAACCGTGCCATCCAGGTCCAGCAAAAAACAGAGGACCTTCTTCAAAAGCCCCCGGGGGTCTTCATTTTTTTCCCATTTAAGTGAATCGGGCGAATCGGACAAATTTACGATCATTCGATTCTCAGGCCTTCTTTCGTTGTACAATACAAACCGGCTCTGCAACCTTTATAAAGCATAACATGGAAACAGAACGGGGAGGGTGTACTGTGAATAATATTTTTTTGATTGCAGCAGGCGTGGCGGTTGCGGTAATTCTTTATGGAATTGCCCTTTACAACGGGCTGATCCGGCGAAAAAATCGCGTCGCCGAGGCATGGAGCGACATCGAGACTCTGATGAAGCGCCGATACGATCTGATTCCCAATCTGGTGGAAACCGTCAAGGGTTACGCCAAACACGAAAGCGAGACTCTGGAAAAGGTCATTCAGGCCCGCAACTCGGCCATGGGAGGAGCCTCCACCCCCGGCGCCATGGCTCAGAACGAAAACCTGCTGACGGGGACGCTGAAGTCCATTTTTGCGCTGGCGGAGTCCTATCCGGAGCTGAAAGCCAACGAAAATTTCCGCTCGCTCCAAGCGGAACTGACCGATACCGAGGACAAGATTCAGGCTTCGCGCCGGTTCTACAACTCGATGGTTCTGGACTTCAACAACCGGACGGAGCTGTTTCCCAGCGGTCTGATCGCCTCCATGTTCGGGTTCAAAAAACGCGAATTTTTTGAACTGGGAGAAAGCGAAAGGGCCGATGTCTCTCGTCCCGTCAAAGTGCAATTCTAGTGAAAATGACAACAAAAGACTGAGAACATGAACATTTACGACCACATCGACGCCAACCGGCGGCGCATTTTTTTCATCCTGCTCCTGTTTCCGGCGGCGCTGTACGCCCTGACCTGGATGTGCTGCGCCGCGCTGGAGTATCTGGGAGGAAACAGCTTCATGTGGATGAATTTCGCGTGGCGCCAGGCGAACCTGGTTTTCCCCTTTGTCGTGGGAGCGGCGGCCCTGTGGGTGGCCGTCGCCTGGTTCGGAGCGGCCTCCGGAACGCTGTTGGGAATCGCTCAGGCCCGACGTCTGGCGGACGACGAGAACCCGGAGACGAGGCGTCTGGTGGAGAACGTGGCCCTGATGGCCGGATTGCCCACACCGGCCATCTACCTGATCGACGACTCCTCCCTGAACGCCTTCGCCACAGGCCGCAACCCGAAGCACTCCGCGCTGGCCCTGACCACGGGCATCGTGGAAAAGCTGGAAAAGCGCGAGCTGGAAGGCGTGATCGCCCACGAAATGGCCCACATCGGCAACCGAGACACGGCGGTGATGGGCATCGTTCTGGTGGGAATCGGCGTGTTCGCTCTGGTCGGGGAGGTTCTGCTGCGGTCGTCTCTGCGTCCGCGGGTGGAGTATGGCCGGGACAGAGACAGAGGCCGGGGCAGAGACCGCATGGTTCTCCTGCTGATCGGCGCGGCCTGCCTGCTGTTTGGATACGTCATAGCGCCCCTGATCCGCATGGCCCTGTCCCGACGCATGGAATTTCAGGCCGACGCCACGGCGGCGAAGATCACCCGGCGGCCCGACGCCCTCGCCGACGCCCTCGAACACATCTCGCAGGACCCTGTGATCGAGGTGATCGAGGGGCGTCCCTTCGTGGGCAACGTCTATATCGAAAATCCGGCGGCAGAGGCAAAAAGAAGCCGGGGAAGCGGGATGAGTCTCTGGTCCACTCATCCTCCCATCGCCGACCGCATCGCGGCCCTGCGCCGCATGGCCAGAGGGCTGGACGCCGGAGAATCGCAAAATTTATTATGAAGAGAAACGAGGATTGCGAAGATGAAAAAAATTGACGCTCATGCGCACGTCGGCTATTTCGGCTCCTGGTGCGACGTGGGGATCACGGCGCGGGAAATGGTCGAGGCCATGCAACGATACGACATTGAAAAAAGCATCGTCAGCTACCCCGACAACACCGTTGCTCGCGACGCGGCGGCCGAATTTCCGGACCGGCTCGTGCCTCTGGCCTGGATGGACCCGAACCGCGGGGAACAGGCTCTGGCGGAGTTTTCCGACCTGGTCGAAAATCACCATTTCGCGGGGCTGAAGCTGCACCCGCTGTTCAACGCCTATACGGCCAACGATGCCGTCGTCTTCCCCCTGATCGAATACGCCCGAAAGAAGAATCTGCCTGTGTTCATCCATTCGGGACATCCGCCCTTCTCGCTGCCCTGGAGCATCGGACAGCTCGCGGAGGTCTTCCCCGACGTGCGTTTTGTCATGATCCACATGGGGCACGGCCACGGGATTTACATTCAGGCCGCCATCGACACCGCCGTCAAATACGCCAACATCTGGCTGGAAAATTCGGGAATGCCCATGCACACCAAAACCAGGGAGGCTTATCTCAAAGTAGGCTCCAGCCGCGTTTTCTGGGGAAGCGACATCCCCTTTCATCACTATGCCGTGGAAATTCTGCGGACGGAGGTCTCCGGCCTGACGGAATCCCAGCTGGAGGACGTTTTTTTCAATAACATCAAAAACTTTATGGGCTGGTGAGAGAATCCGGAGCTTCAAACCGCTGACACGGTCATAACAGAGTTTGCGCCTTCGTCACCGGCCTCGCAGCCAGGGCGCGTTTTTGCCGAAGATATTTCACAGCGTGAGGGTGTTGATTGTGGTTGCGATAAAAACGGTCGCTTTGCTGATCATTTCAAATGTTTTTATGCTTTTCGCCTGGTACGGGCACCTGAAGAACCTCGCCTCGAAGCCCGTGTATGTCGCCGTCCTCGTGAGCTGGAGCATCGCGCTTCTGGAATATACCTTTCAGGTTCCGGCCAACCGTCTGGGGGCGACGCAGTTTCAGGTGGGACAGCTCAAAATCATGCAGGAGGTCATCACCCTCGCGGTGTTTGTCCCCTTTTCCGTCCTGTACATGAAGCAGCCCCTGAAGCTGAATTACCTGTGGGCGGCTCTTTGCATGTGCGGCGCAGTCTACTTCGTTTTCAAAAACTGAACAGAGGAAAAACCGGCTCCCTGAGCTGCAATAATGTTGTCATTGACACCCATTGGGTGTATCATTAAGCTTAATAAACACTGGGAGGTGTCGTCATGCCCATGCGTAATGTTATACCCAGAGAAGACCGCCTGAGCATTCGGATTCCAAGAGGACTAAAGGAAGATTTGGTACGGGCCGCTGCTATAAGTGGCGTCACGCTGGGTGATTTTGTCATTGCCAATACAGCCCGGGCTGCTGTAAAAATCATACAATCGCACCAGTTGATAGAATTATCCGCTCGGGATTATGACGGACTTATGGAGGCTCTTAAAGAAACTTCCAAACCCAACCCGTCACTGTTAAAAGCCGCCAAAGACTATAAGCGGGCTGTCGCAGACGGAGATTTGGCCATTGAAGATTGAAAAACTGTCCAAAGGTCATCACCGTGCTGCTTTCGACTGCGGCAATGACGCACTCAATAATTACCTCAGAACTCGTGCCGCGCAGGACGTAAAACACAATGTAACAACTGTTTTTGTTGCTGTTGAAAAAGTTGATGATATCGCCGGATTTTACACACTTTCCGCTACCAGCCTTCATCGAAAAATACTTTCTGCCGAAACGGAACGCCGCTTGCCAAAATATCAGGCGATTCCGGCAATCTTACTTGGAAGACTGACTGTTGCGCTTGATTTTCAGGGTACTGGTCTTGGCGGACGTTTGCTGTTGAATGCTTTTGAAAGATGCAGCAGGATCGAATTGGCCTGGGCATTCCTTGTCACAGATGCAAAAGACGAACAGGCCAGAGCTTTTTATTCCCACTACGGATTTTTCTCTTTGCAGGATGATCCCAATCATTTATGTCTGCCCAGAAAAACCATTATTGATGTTATGACAAAAAAGCAGCAGGAGTCAGAATCAGCACTTTAGCTTTGTATCAAATTTGTATCAAACGCTTAACCTCATCCAGCAAATCCGACACCTTTTGTAACTGTCCGGCTTTTCGGAAACGTTCCGCCCTCACGCAAGCTCGTTCCTGGCTGAAAGAGTACTCAGATAGTCCTCCCCGTTAACAGCAAGGCCTTATGTTTCTCCAGAACCTTCTGATGAATGGCGCGTGCTTCCTCGTAACGTCCAAAATTGCGATAACTTATAGCTAAGGAAGCGCTGATTAATTAAGGTTGTATTTAGTAGTAATGTAGTGAGAAAATAGTGCGAGCTCACATATTCAAACCCACCAGGAGAGATGGAGCTATAATGACGGCTTTTTCAGTCCCTTTCGCCTGTCCTTCGGAAGCTCGATTTTTTACAAGATATGAAGCGGTCTGTCCGATATCATCTCCTCAGTGTTAAAACAATCAACACATTTTGGAGGGATGGACGTGGACGGGCAGTCAGTGTTTGAACGTTTCAAGAACGGCAGGCTGTATACAACCGAAGGAATCAGAGAGTTTGCGGCGGTGGAGTGGTCGCAACATCCAAAATTTGAAGGCGTCGAACTCAGGCACATCGTTCCGGGAGCTCAGACGAAAGATCAGTTCAGCTATCATCTGGTTCGCATCGCGCCGGGGAAAAAGATCGGACTCCACACGCACGAAACGCAACTGGAAACCCATGAGGTGATAGACGGCGATGGAGTTTGTCTTTGCGGCGGCAGGGAAATGACCTATGAAAGCGGCGTCATCGCAATTCTGCCAAAAAATGAGGAGCACGAGGTCAAGGCCGGTCCCAATGGCCTTCTGCTGTTCGCCAAATTTTTCCCGCCGCTGTGCTGAACGAAGGCCGAAAATTCATTCAGGAGGCGTCTTACAGGCTTTAACGTAATCTCGGGGCGATATCCCCAGGAAATGCCGAAAATATCTGTCGAAGTGGCTCTGATCGTAGAATCCGACGGACAGAGCCGCTTCGCTTATGGGAATTTTCTGTTCCAGCAACAGCTGTGCCCTTCTGACACGATTTTGAATCTGAAAATATCGTGGTGTCAGGCCGACCTGCTTTTTGAACTTCCGAATCAAGTGGTCTTCGCACACCGAGGCGTCTTCCGCGAACTGCCGCAGGCTGACCCGCGTCTCCGGCGAGCATTCCAAAAACCTGCGGACACGCGCCACAAAAGGGGCCTCGCCGCGCTCCCGGGCTGCCTCCGATGGAGTGAAGGCATTCCCCAAAACACGGGAAAAAGCGGCGTCATCTTCTGCCTGCAAAGTTCCTTCTTCGCGTAAAGAACGGATGACGACCTGGATGAGAGTTTTCAGGCCGGCCGCGTCACGACCCGCAATTTCTTTTGGAAGGCAAAGCGAAACCATGTCCATCGGGCCCAAAGGACTCAAAGCGTGTGGTTCATAGGGAAAAACGATGAAAGCCTCTCCCGCCTCTGTTTGAATTTCGCGGCCCGCCAGCGTCAGCGCGGCTTTGCCCCTGATGACCAGACCTGTCGTATAGACGGAGACGTGGTTGTGCAGAGGATAAGGCTTCGTCCAATTTCGCAGGCAAATCACCTGAACAGGTCCCATGCGGGAATACGCAGCTGACTCTTTCATTTCAAAGCCTTCTTTTTCGCTCAAATTTTCCTGAAGTTCATCAGGAAACGTCCCGTCGCGCACAGCGGCGCGGATTTACACTTTCCTTTTATTGAACGCCGAGGGCGTTAATCTGTAGGCTTCTTTTTTATCCATTTTCGTCGTATATCTCGTAGCTATGCGTTCTCCGCAGTTGGGGCAGAAAATCGCTCCGTGATAAACGGAGAAATCAATCGTCCCTTCGATGATACGTTCATTGTACATTTTGACAAGATTGCTTTCGCCAACCTTCAAATATCTGGCAATGAGGCATTTGCAATATGCGCAGCACACCTCCAGGACGTGACTGCCTCTGACTTTTTTACAGTTTGGATTTTTGTATATCTTCATTTCCATTGTTCGATGTCCATTGCTTTCCTTCACTGTTCAATACTATACCAAAATTTGATACGAGAGCGACCCTTCACTATTATAATGATTAAACGAACAGTCGTTCTCCATCTTCTTATGAATCTTCTTATGAATCTTTTTATGCACGACCTGAAATAACCGGAAATCCGATAATTTGACAAATTAGGCAGAAATCGGGAGGCTATAACATGAAATTCGGCAAACACACGGAATTTACTGAGGAATTTTACAGAAAAAACCTGATGGGACCCAGCTGCGTCAGGTTGCTGGAGGAACTGTCGCAGCGATTGACTTTGAGCCCCGATATGCGAATATTGGATTTGGGCTGTGGCACAGGACTCACCTCCATCTTTCTCGCGCGTGAATCCGGAGCGCAAATTTTCGCCACGGATCTGTGGCTTAACGCGACAGAAAACTACGAACGTTTCCGAACCTTCGGCCTTGACGGACAGATCATCCCCATCCACGCGGACGCCAGTGAACTGCCCTTCGCCCGGGGTTATTTCGACCTCATCGTCAGCATCGACGCTTATTATTATTTTGGTACGGGAAAAGACTTCCTTGACGCGCACATCGCGCCGCTGCTGAAGGAAGACGGAGTTCTCGCGGTATCCACACCGGGCCTGCTGCGCGAGTTCGCCGGAAACGTGCCGGATGTCCTGAAACCCTGGTGGATCGAAGAAGTGAACGACACGTTTCACGACAGCGAATGGTGGAAATCTCTGTGGGGGCAGTCGGAAAAAACGACGTTTGAAGGATGTTTCCAGCACAAATGTCATAAAATCGCCTGGGAGGACTGGCTTGAATGTGACAATCCCTATGCGCGGGAAGATATTAAGATGATGGCGGCTGAAAACGGTCAATATTTCACCACCATCGGACTGATCGCAAGACGGGTGGCGGATCCCTGTCCTCAGGAAACCGTACACTGGACCGTTGCGGTACAGAACGTCGCTCAGACGCATCCCCGAACGGAATGAAAAAACGAAATGAAAAATATATAAAACAGGCGCATCTTCAGGAGATGCGCCTTGAAAGAATGACTGCGCAGATTGCAGGTATCAGACTTTTGCAATGAGAGTGGCGTAATCCGCGCCGCCGCAGTTCCACGCTCTCATGCCGCCTTCGAGAGTGTAGATTTTGTCAGGGTTTACTCCCATAGCCACAAGAATATCCGTGCCCTTCTGCGCGTAAGCCCTGCCAGCGTAACAGACGAGGACAATTTTTCCGTTTTCCCTGCCGATTTCACTCCCTGTGGCCGACAGCAGCGCCTTTTTCATACCGGCAAAACCGGAAGCGTCGTCGCCTTCCATGGCCTTGTCCATATCCGCGGTAACGGCGCTCTTAATGTGTCCGGCGGCGTAATCTTCGGCCCTTCTCACATCAAGGATCAGGCACTCGGGGGCGTCGCTTTCGAGGTCAGCCTTCAGATCGGCCGCTGACAGATATTGATATTTCACGAATTGCTGTCCGACGAAGGCGGCGTTTCGCTCCGCGCATAGAGCACGCAGCAGTCAGGGGCGGAAATCGCCGGAGCGGCTCTCCATTCGCAGGCGGCAAAAATTGTAAACACACAGGCCGGAATAAAAATGGCGCACAGGTTTTTTTTCATTTCAAATAACCTCCAGACAATCGTTTCAGCGATAAACACTCCAATAAAGTATTTCAGATTATATTTCAAAAAATACCAGCATCGATTGAATATTTAACTGCATTTCTGGCATTCAATCGCCTTTATTTATGGTATCAAAAAGAAACTGTCGCTGTCAATCTTTGGTTTATACGGTTATCACGTTATCAACAGAAGGATTATATAACAACTAAATTCGAATCCTGCCCGGCGTCGATCCCCTGAAGGTGGAAACGATCCGTTTTGAAGCAAAAAATCTGATAATGAAACCATGTGGACCGCAGGTTTAACGGACGCCTCCCACGTCAATAAAGGCTATGGCGCCGATATTATGATTTATGAGGTATTCTGTTGAATAAATAACGAAAGGCAAGTCGATGCAGGGTGTTCCATGGAGCGGATTTGGGCGTTTCCTCCGTACCCAGCAGCAAAGGCAGGATATGCCGGACATTTTCATTCAGCCTCAAAGCCATCCTCGTGCAGTTCGCACAGCAGGTATAGAGTTTTCCCGCCTCAGCCCAGTCCGCCCTGACGCAGCGCCGACAGCAGGGCATGGCCCCGGCGATTGCCGTCGGACCCGAAAAACAGCAGGACAGAGTATGGAGTAATTCCTTCGAAGGACGGTCCGGACATGGAACGAAAATTCTGCCGTCCGAAAAGTCGTGGGGTTCAATCATTCCCAATTCGATGAGAACGGGATAAATGAACGTAACCTTTGTGCCGAGACGTTTACGCAGATAATACCAGCAATTTGGACAAAGGACGATAAGTTCCGTGACACCGGCGGCTTTGAGCCGCTGGCGCAGTCGCTCCAGGGCGGCGTTGGCTCCGGCGGCATTCCCGCGCTCCATCAGAGGTTTACCGCAACAGCCCGCCAGAGTCCCGATCCCATCCCGCTCGCGGAGACGCCCGATAAGGTTTTTTGTCGTTTCCGGATACACTCCGGGGAAATGACAGCCGGGAAACAGCAGCCTTCCAGATCTCGGTACGCCGTCGGTCGTTTGATGAGATTTCAGAATTTTTCTCTCTCCGGTTCTGTAAAGCCCGGCAAGGATTTCCGGACTTACGCCTTTGCGATAGAGATACTGGAGTTTTTGCATTTTCAGCAGGGTGCGGAGTCGTCCGCCCTCCAGAAACCGTCGTTCAGAGGTGACGATGTAACTTTTTGCGAGGCCGATTTTCTGCCCGGCAGCGATGATGTCCTGTGAAAGCCGATAATCCTCCATCAGTGGAACAGGGGCGAATCCTCCTAATTTTTCAAAAAAAGCCCTTTCAATGAAAATACCCTGATCTCCGAATGCGATGCTACGCAGACGAACGCGCAGGTTGGACAGCCAGCCGCAGAGGGTCATAACCGGACTGGAGCTGTTGAAACGAATGGGAAAACAGCCGGCCCGAAATCCCCTGGATAAAATTTCGTGAATCTGTCCCGGGGCATCGGCCGGAGGCAGACTGTCCCCGTGCACAAACCAGAGAACATCGCCCCGCGAGGCGTTTACTCCGAAATTCATCTGGAGGGCGCGCCCTTTTTCGGGGGAGTTCAGCACGGTGAAACTGTTTTCGCGCAAAATATCAGGCGTGCCGTCTCCGCTGCCTCCGTCCACAAAAATAATTTCGCAGGTTCCGGCAAAGTCCTTCAGTCGTTCCATCAGGGCGGGAATTGCTTCGCGCTCGTTCAGGACGGGAACGATGACGGAAATCATTTTCTCGTCTCCCGCGGAAGGCTCAGGTCATGAGGAGGCTTCTCGTTCGGCTGAATTTGCCGGAGCAGGAGACCGGCAAGAATTTTGCGCGTCTTCGGACAGACATTCCGGGCTTCGCTCAAAAGCGACGACTGCAGCCGCAGAAGGTCCTCCCTGTCGTCGACGTCCAGCGCGGGAGGCAGGAGAGCGCAGGTTTTTCCGACGCGGGCCAGGGCTTTTCGGGTTTCCTCCGTCACGGAAAATGCGTCATAATCGAGATTAAAGAGAGAAGCATCCGGCTCTTTGAGGCCAATCAGCCCGTAACCGCCGTCAAAGGTGGGCAGCAGAACGCAGTCATAATCGTCAAGCGAGGCGAAAGCCCTGTCCACAGCGGCCGCTCTGAGGAGGGGCAGATCGCTGCCGAATAGAAGGGCTTTTCTGTATCCGAGAGAAAAAATTTCCACAAAGGCGCGGTGCATTCTCTCGCCGAGGTTCGCGCCGCTCTGGGGCATATATCTGGCGTTTCCGGCGATGAGCGATTCAAGAATTTTCCGCCTTCCCGAAGGTTCAAAGCAGACGACGAGGTCACAGGGGGTTTCCGTTTCGCAAAGCTCCGCCGAAACGTCGGCGATAAACGCAAGTTGCAGGGCGCAGGCGGCTTCGGCCCCCAGAAACGGGATCAGTCGCGTTTTACACTGACCGGGAACGGGAATACGGGTAAAGAAAATGAGAGCGTTTTCATTCATTTTTGTGACCGTTTACAGTTCTGACGAAGGAGAAGGACCAAAACGGACAGGGCGAAGAGGATCAAAAGCGCCGTCACCATCAGGCGCGCGCCGCCCGTGAGCATTCCTCCGGCGTAAGAGTAGACGAGGGTCGCGGGAAGCTGGCCCAGGCCCGTGGCGATGAAGAAGGGCCAAAATCCCATGGAGGTGAGCCCCGCCGCGTAACTGACGAGATCGAAGGAAACAAAGGGCAGAAGACGGGCAATAAGAATCGCGTGTCGACCCCATCGCCCCAAAAATCGGTCGACTTCGCTCAACCCTGCCCGTCCAGCCAGTTTCGCCGCGACCTCCCGCCCCAGAATCCGGGCAATGAGGAAACACAGAGCCGCTCCAGCCATAGCGCTGGTCCAGGAGAGCAGAGCGCCGAGCTTCCAGCCGAAAAGACTCGCGTTGGCGAAGGTGATGAGAAAAGCGGGCAGAGGCGCCACAATCGACTGAAAAACCATCAGGGCAAAGGAAACGGCAGCCGCGTAAACGCCGTAAGCGGCGACAAAATCCCTGACCGTTTCAAAATCACCGGAAGCGAACATCGCGAAGACCTGTTTTATCCCGGCGTTCAGCGGAGCCACAAAGGTACAGGCCAAAATTCCGGAGGCGAAAAACAGCAGAAGAAGGATTTTCAGAAAATATTTTTTCACGGTGACCTCTATAAAACATCGGTTATGTCGGTTTACTGCCCGTTTGAAGTCAGGGGCCTGAAACTACAACAGTTAAAATCTCTTATACACTGAATTTAACTTTGTCGTCAGGCCCGAAAAGAAGACAAATTGACTTTACTCTTTGACGACGAGGGCGGTGTAATCCGCTCCGGCCCCGTTCCATGCCTTTATGCCGCCCTCCAGCGTATGGATATTGGCCGGTTTTACCCCCATGCCCACAAGGATATCCGTTCCCTTCTGGGCGTAGGCTTTTCCGGAGTAGCAGACAAGGACAATCTGAGTGTCCTCTTTGCCGGTTTCGCTGCCCGTTGCGGACTTCAGCGCCGTTTTCATGCCGGCAAAACCGGCGGCGGCGTCTCCGTTCAGAGCCTTGTCCATATCCGCCGTAACGGAGCCTTTAATGTGCCCGGCGGAGTAGTCCGCAGCCTTTCGCATATCGAGAATCAGATATTTGGGCGCGGTGCTCCCCAGGTCGGCCTTCAGGTCCGCGGGAGAAATGTACTGCATGGGGCTGTTGTCCGCCGGCGCCTCCGCATAAGCCCCAAAAGCCAGAATCGTCAAAACAAGGATAAGAGCGACAAACAGGAATTTCTTCATTTCCAAACGACCTCCAAAATAAAGTTTTTAACCTGGTATTATACCAATTTGAAATCAAAGGCCTAAAGTTAGAATAGCTAAAAGCAATGATATTCAAACATTAGCTTCTTTATTAACACTCGATTGAAAGCAAATTGGTATTAATTAACAATTGCCCCGCCGCAGCTGGAACCCGCTCCGGCTGTACACGCGTAGCAGTGATTGGCGAAAACGATCTTCCGTTCTCCCAAACTGAAATCTTTTAAATCCTGAACGGGACCGGGAAAATTCGCCTTCAGCCCAAGAGCCAGATTGAAATCGCAATCGTAAATCGAGCCGTCCCAGTCCACCGAAATCTGGCTGCGACACATGATATGAGGGACGCTCCGTCCATTGAACGCGGAGATGAGTCTGTTCATATACCCCGTGAGGTTGCCGCTTCGTTCAAGAAAATCACCGAACCTCCCCAGGGGATTGTTGGTGATCGTGTACAGACTGTTGAAGGTGACGCCACAGGAATCCAACAGTTTTTTCCGGAATTCCTCCGCGAAAATCTCCTGATCGGGCGGCAAAAAAGCGCCTCCCGGATTGTAAACCAGGTTGAGCACCAGTTCGGGCCGGCTTCCGTACCCCAGGGCGTTCAGCCTTCTGAGGACGGACAGGCAGGCGCTGAATACGCCCTTTCCCCGCTGTCTGTCCGTATCCCGCTCGGTGTAGTAAGGCAGAGAGGCCACGATCTCCACGCCGCTGGCGGCGTAAAAGTCCGGCAGATGGCTATAGCCCTCCTCGTTCAAAATCGTGAGATTGCTCCTGACCATGGTGCGCGCCGCGTGCCGGACGGCCTCTTTCACAAACCACTGAAAATGGGGATTCATCTCAGGAGCGCCGCCGGTGATGTCCAGGGTTTTAAAAGAGCCGCGCCTGAAAAACGACAGACAGCTTTCCATGACCTCCCGGCTCATTTCCTCCGTCCGATGGGGCCCTGACTCCAGATGACAGTGCTTACAGACCAGATTACAGCGTCTTCCAATGTTCACCTGCATGACCCCGGGCCGCAAAAAAGCCGTGCCGTACTTTTGACATTCCGCCCTTTCGGCAAAAGGCGGAAAAGATTGCAGACGTTCCAGATCTTTGTTGCTCATCACGTCTTATAATTCCAGCTTTTTAATCACGTTTTTGGCCTGAAGGGCATGGGCCAGCGTCGCTCCGCCTCGAATGGCCGCGGCCGCGTGAACGGCTTCGATCATCTGCTCCTGATTGACGCCCTTTTCCAGAAGGGCCTGAGTGTAAGCGTCGATGCAGTAAGGACACTGGATGGCGTGGGCCACGCCGAAGGCGATCAGAGCTTTTTCCCGGGCCGTCAGAGCGCCTTCCTCAAAAACGTCCCCGTACCAGCCCATGAATTTATCCCACAGAGCCGGAGCGTTCTCTCCCATGCTGCCGAATTTTGACAAATCTTCACTATTGTAATAATCGCCCATATTTCTTCTCCTTCCAATTGCGTACACAGATTCCGGCTGCGTGTACCCGGCAGAAAATAGCTCCGGAATCAAAAGCTTTTGAACGCCATTTTTCAGTACATGGTTTTGCACTCCACTGCAAAAATCGACACGGCAGCGAAAGGGCGATTGCTGAAGGACCTGGGAGAGGGGTGACCCGAGGGAAAACCGGGATCTCAGATGAAGCGTTCCAGAGTATGTCCCGTGAAACACCCGATCGACGTTCGAATTTCAGGCTCTGCGTATGCTCCACATACCATCGCGGGGCGGGATCAGGTATACACAAAACGTTTCACGAGGACACCTCCTTTTTCCGAATTATTCCGATTCCTGAGAATCTGTCTGCGTCATGCTAACAAACAGAACCTCCTGTTGTCAACACAAAAAGAAGCATAAAAAAAGAAGCCCCCCGGAAGGAGCTTCTTCGTGCCGGCGATATTCTTCCCCTGACGGACAGGGGGTTTGTTTCCCGGTTTTGTTGCTTAAATGTTAGAACGGAATTCGAATGGCCTTACGCGCAAACAGCTTCCACGCGTCGCCCTCTTTCCTCCAGACCTGGACGACGCCCAGATGAACGTCGTAAGGCTGGTCGTTGTTCTGCCCTTTGGTAACGACGACGCCGTCGAAGGTGTGCATGACAACCGCCGTTGTCGCCGTGGCAGCCACGCTCTGACGATTGAATTCGATTTTCTTGTAGGTATCCGTGTGATTGGCAATGGATTCGATGAACTGAGCCGCATTCTCAACTTTGCCCGCCGAATGGACGTAAATCAGGTCGGCGCTGGGAATTTTCTCCAAGTCCGCCCGCTCGCCCTTCAGCATCGCCTGCCGCATACCCTCCACCGCAGCCTCCACAGCCGCCTCGTTGGGATCCGCAGCCCATGCCGCGCCCGCCAGAACCAACAGACAAAACACTACGCACAAAAGTTTCTTCATCCGTATTCCCTCCTCAAATAATGAGCCAGAAATAACAAAAAAACTTCGCCTGTTTCGTATCGCCTGTCTAAAGTGGATATCCACGGAGCATTTAAAATATATTGCGTAATCGCGCCTTTGTCAAGGTCGCATTCATATCGCCGCATTCACCTGAGAAGTCTTTCATCAGGGGCTTATCTTCTCAGGCCGGACCGGATGGATCGCAGAATGTTGGTCCGGTTGGAAGAATTCGAAGTTTGAGAGGTGTTGGAGGTAGCGCGGGTCGCGGGATCTCCCCAGATACGGTTCGCCTGAAAACTCAGACTGTCCAGCCAGTCCAGCCCCAACGCGTCAATGATGACGGAGGCCACCACAAAGAACCAGATACAAAGCGCCAGAATGCCCAGCACCTTGAAGCTGGAGCGCAGCATCCGGTCCGTCAGCCGCTCCATCTCGCGGAGTGTGGACCGCCTCCGGGCCTCCTCCTTCTGCCGATCTTCTTCGTCCTTTTCTTCATCGACTGCGGGTTTGAAACGGGAAAGCCGTATAACATCCCACAGTGCTGCTCCCCCTCGCGCCCACTGCACAAGTCCAAACACAAAAAACAGCGCAACTGTAACCAGGATCAGCTCTGCCATGGTTTTCTTCCTTTCTTTGGTTTTCGGTCCGCAACTTTCAGTTTGCAGTTTCCAGTTCGCAGGTTCTCTTTTTTAATCTCTCTTTCCAGTCTTTCTTTTTTAATCTGTCCTGCAACTGTCACTATTATATATGAATTACATTTACAGAAAAAGCGGACGAAGCCTTTTGCGCCCCGTCCGCCTTCTTTTCCGTCTCGTTCGATATTTCCGATATTTCGGTTTCGTTACATGATCGACGGCAGCCAGGTGCTCATCCGCGGGAAGGCGATGACCGTGATCAGGAACAGCAGCATCAGCACGATGAAGGGGATGACGCCGCTGATGACGTCCTTCATGGTGATGTCCTTCCGCAGTCCGTTGATGACGTAAAGGTTCATGCCCACAGGCGGCGTAATGAGGGCCAGAGTCATGTTCACCGTCAGGATGATGCCGTACCAGATGGGATCGATATGCAGGGCGGCCAACAGCGGCGTCACCAGAGGCATGGTCAGCAGAATGATCGACACCGTTTCCAGGAAACAGCCCAGCACGAACATCAGCAGGTTCATGGCGACAATGAACATGAGCGGCGAAAGGTTATAGGAGATGACCAGCTCCGTCAGTCTCTGCGGAATTTCCAGCATGGTCATGACCCGCCCGAAGAGGATGGCGCCTCCGATGACCATGGCGATCATGCAGCTCGTCCCCACCGACTTGAGGCAGACTTTGGGAATGTCGCGGATACGGATCGTCCGGTAAATGAACACGGTGATGATCAGGCTGTAAACGAGGCCCACCGCCGCGGCTTCCGTGGGTGTGAACACGCCCGTGTAAATTCCTCCGACGATCAGAAAGGGCAGCAGGATTCCGAAGAAATTTTTGCGGGTGATATCCCACCGTTCCTTCCACGACGTTTTGGGCATGGAGGTGAAACCGCCCCTTTTGCTCCTCCAGACCGCATAGATGATGAAAATTCCCGTCAGAAGAAGTCCGGGGACGACTCCCGCGATGAAGAGCTTTCCTACGGACTCCTCGGTGACGGAACCGTAGAGAATCATGGGAACGCTGGGAGGAATCAGAATTCCCAGAGTGCCTCCCGCCGCCAGAAGCCCCAGGGCGAACCGTTTGTCATAGCCCCGTTCCGTCAGAGCGGGATAAGCCACCATCCCGATGGTTACGGCGGTAGCGGCCCCGGAGCCGGTGATGGCGGCAAAGAACGCGCAGGCCAGAATCGTGGCGATGGCCAGCCCTCCAGGAAGATGACGCACCCAGGCGTTCATGACCTCGAAGAGATCGTCTCCGATGTGCCCATCCAGCAGAATCTGACTCATCAGAATATAGAGGGGCACGGCGATCAGGACAAAGCTGTCCATAGCCGTATAAATCGTGTTGCCCACGAGCTTGAGAGGCAGCGCGTACTGCACAATGAGGACGAGGGAGGTCACTCCCAGAGAGAAGGCCACCGGCAGCCCCAGCAAAAGGATCACAAGAAGCAGCAGAACGACCAGCAGGAAATTACTCATCGGAGGTCATCTCCTTTCCGCTTCGCAGGGTCTGAAGTCTGTCCGCGATGATAAACGCGAACTGGAAGGTCAGCAGGAGAAACCCAATGAGCAGCGAGGACTGGGGAATCCACAGCGGAACCCGCAAAAGCGTGGGGGACGCCTTGGAAAACCGCAGGGTCGAACGCAGGATCTCCAGGGCCTGCCAGCTCACGACGGCGCTGAAGATCACGCCGGCTAAACTGGTCACGATGTCCAGCTGAAGCTGCAGCTTCCTGGGAAATCGCTCAAAAATCAGATCGATGCGGACATGTTTGCCCTGCATGAGGGTGTAGGCGCTCCCCGCCAGCATCGTCCACATAAAAAGATAGATCGACGTTTCCTGAGCCCAGATGGTGGGCGAATTAAGGCAATAACGGCAAAAGACCTCCCACGACAGAATAATCCCCATGACCAGAATCCCCAGTCCGCAGAGGTATCCTATCGCAAGATTGAATTTTTCTACATATAAGCGTATTTTCTGCATGTGACACCTTCTCTTCTTATGTGCTTAATCCGCGTTTTGAGCCATTTCAAGCAGTTTTTTACCCGTGTCTCCGGTCTTTTTGAGATAGGCATCCCACACTGGACGAGTCGCTGTCTGGAAAAGTTTGCGTTCTTCGTCGTTGAGGCTGTGAATCTGCACTCCCGCTCCTTCAATGACCTTCTGGGCTTCGCTTTCCGAGTCCGCAATGGCGTTGCGAATCCAGGCTTCGGCGTCTTTGCCCGCCTTGAGGATCGTCTCCCGATCTCCGTCAGAGAGGGATTCCCACCACTCCAGATTTGCCTGCACAGCGAACTGGGCGGTACTGTAATTCGAAATAGTCAGGTACTTCTGGACTTCGTGAATCTTACGCGAAACCGCCGCGGGCATTCCCGTCGTCGCGCCGTCCATGGTGCCGCGCTGGAGCGCCATGTACATTTCGGAGGAGCTCATGACCGTGGGAGCCGCTCCCAGAGCCTGAAGCGTTTCGGCGTCGGCGGCGTTGGAGCTGCGCATGGCCAGGCCTTTCATGTCGTCCGGCTTTGTCAGGGGGCGTTTGTTGTTGAAGAACTGAAGATAGCCATA